>CAYGUN010000104.1:0-8838 GCA_964353025.1 uncultured Bacteriovoracaceae bacterium | reverse complement strand
CAATTAGGATTGGACGTTATCCTGGTTATGCAGTAAAAAAGCATCACTCGGGAGAGTATCCTTATTCGACAAGAGATAGGTTTAAATTTAACAATCTCGGATAAAGCAAACCTCTGCCATACCTCGCCGATTTCGTGAAATATCGCGAGTAGTTCGAGCATTTCACTGTAACTATTTGAAATAGTTGAGATTTTAATTACTTAGATGCCCATCAGCCCGCTCAATTCCACTCTTAGAATTAAATGTAATGTTTATAATTATATACAAAAATAGCGATATAGTTTATAATTATAAACATTATGAAAACTCGAAAGAATCCTATATTACCGCAAGCTAAAAGAACCCTAGAGATGTTTGGGGAGAACATTAAGCTTGCCCGTTTAAGAAGAAAGTTATCTATGGAGCAAGTGGCTGAGCGTGCAGGTATAAGCCGCTCAACTTTGGTGAAAATAGAAAAGGGAGATGATAGCGTTTCAATGGGAAGTTACTTTCAAGTGTTGTTTGTAATGAAACTAGATAAGGATTTTTTAGATGTTGCAAAAGACGATATTCTAGGAAGAAAAATTCAAGATGCAGGTCTTATTACAAAACAAAGGGCCCCCAAAAAGACTAGAGAGTAAAGATGGCCAATAAAAATGATCGAAAACATATTTACGTATACGCTGATTGGATAGGAATTGATGGACCTCACTTAATGGGAGAACTTTGCGTTGATGTTGTACGAGGAGAAGAAGTATTCTCTTTTTCTTACCATGAGAAATGGCTTACAAAAGGTTTTGTGCAAGAATTAGATCCGGATTTGCAGCTCTATTCAGGAGAACAGTATCTAGAAGAAGGAAAATCAAATTTTGGTATTTTTACTGATTCTTGCCCTGACCGCTGGGGAAGGGTTTTAATGCAAAGACGTGAAGCCATACTTGCAAGAAAAGAGAATCGAATTCCTAAAAAGCTAAACGAGAGTGATTATCTGTTAGGTGTTTATGATGGAAACCGAATGGGTGCATTGAGATTCAAATTAGATCCAGAGGGCGAGTTTTTAAATCACAAAACTGAATTTTCAACACCTCCATGGGCGAAATTGAGGGAGTTAGAACAAGCGAGTCTAAAGATTGAAGAAGTTGGAGATGAGACTTCGCAAGAGTATATAAAATGGCTTAATATGCTTATTTCTCCGGGTTCTTCTTTGGGAGGGGCCAGACCCAAAGCAAGTGTTGTTGATGAAGAGGATGATTTATGGATTGCAAAGTTCCCAAGCCGATCTGATAGCATCAATGTCGGTGGGTGGGAAATGGTTGCTTATCAAATTGCAATAGAAGCTGGCATAAATATGACAGAGTGTAAGGTACAAAAATTTAATAATGATAATCATACATTCTTAACAAGAAGATTTGATAGAGAGAAAAATAGCCGGATTCATTTTTCTTCAGCAATGACTTGTTTAGGCAAAGTAGATGGAAATGATCACGCTTTAGGTGTTAGTTATCTTGATCTTGCAGGATTCATAATTCGCAGTGGTTCAAATGTAGATGAAGATTTAGAAGAACTCTGGAGAAGAATTGTTCTTAGTATTTGTATCTCAAATGTGGATGATCATTTAAGAAATCATGGTTTTATTTTAGAAGAGACTGGATGGAAACTTTCTCCTGCTTACGATATAAATCCAAGTGCTGACGGGAATGGGCTAAAATTAAATATTTCAGAGCATGATAATTCTCAAAATTTAGAACTTGCCTTATCTGTCGTAGAGTATTTCAGATTAGATGAGATTAAAGCTAAGAAAATTATAGAGAAAGTAAAAAAATCAGCATTAAATTGGAGATCACATGCTGAGAAATTGAGTATATTAAAGGGAAAACAAGATTTGATGGCAAGGGCTTTTCGAGTCGTAGAAGAATAAAGAAAAAGTTAAATTTATATATTATTCTTTTATTTCCTGATTCTGGTAAAAATGGAACAATTTAAATATATTTATCCAAAAGATCTTCAATCATCTCACACATCTTATGATGAGAGTACTTTATTTTTGCCACCTCTTGCAGGTGAGAAGTCTCTTTATAGTTATCCCAATTGCTTAGAATTTTTTTCAGTTTATGGGCCAATTCATTTGAGTTATCAACCTCAAAAAGCTCCCCCAGTTTTCCATGCTCAAGGATGTCAGCACTGCCGCCATAATTAGTACCAATAACATAGTTTCCACTGGCCATGGCCTCAACTGTGACCATGCCAAATGTTTCAGCCAGTGATGCCATCACAAATACATCCAGTGCGCGATAGACATTTTCCACATCAGGTCTGAAGTCTTGCAGATGAATACGAGTAGAAGCTTTTGAGTTTTGAATGTTTGTCTTTAAATCTTCAAAATATCTCATTTTCACCGGATCATGAGGAGAGGCCTCTCCCACAATCAAAAGTTCAGCTTTTGGAAATTTTCCTTCGATTAAACTAAAGGCCTCAACGACATTATGAATACCCTTGGCCCTATCGATTCTTCCCACGATACCAATTAAGATATCTTGAGTTTTTATTTCTAGTTTTTCTCTTGCCTGCATTTTAGAAAGTGGATTGGCGAAAAATTTATCAATATCAATACACAGAGGAATCTCTGCTATTTTCTCTTCAGGGATATTTGTTTTCTCTTTTAATTGTTTTTTTAACCACGGAAGAGGGGTTATCCATTTTTCAAGTTTGCTAAAAAGAAAATTATGAACAGGACCTTTTTTATCTACTCCTACTTCCATTTGTTGTAAGAAGTAGAGTTTTAAGCTTGGATGATAAAGCTTGGCAAAAACACCTAAGTCGATATCGCGGCTGAATGAAAAGATTAAGCTCTGGATATTTTTCTCTTTACAGATTTTCGCCAATTTTCGCGCTGCAAATATGGGGTAGCGCTGAGATTTTTTCTTTAAAAGGATGGGGGAAAGATCGCTATCGAGCCCTTTCTTATGCATCCTAGAGTCGATTCCTGTGATGTAAGTCACATGATTTCCGCGCTCTTTTAGCCAGCGAGCAAGTTTAATGAGATTAAGCTCTAATCCCCCAAAACCGTCTGATGTGCATACTACAGCAATATTTCTTTTAACTTGGGCCATAATCGCCAATTATCTATGAGAGATTAGTAAATGAAAAGCTTATCAGGAGAGCTTTTCTATTATAAATTTAAAGTCTATGAATCTTTCAGCTATTGTCATTTGCAGGAACGAAGAGGCGAATATCGCTCGTTGTTTAAAATCTCTAGAATGGGTGCCTGAGGTTATTGTTGCAGATAGCCATAGCACGGATAAAACTCCTGAAATTGCGAAAAGTTTCTCTAACGTAAAATTTGTGGATACAGATTGGCTTGGTTATTCCAAGACTAAGACTCTGGCCATTGAGAACTCGAGTAATGATTGGATTCTGTGGTTGGATGCGGATGAACAATCAACTGATGAATTGAAAAATGAAATCACTGCACTGTTAGAGCAGGATAACTCAAGTGCTATTGCCTATAACATTCACCGTCGTAACTGGTTTATGGAGCAAGAGGTAAAGTACTCAGGTTGGCAAAATGATTGGGTGGTTAGGCTTTTTAGAAAAGATAAATGCCACTTTGATGATAAGCATGTTCATGAGTCCCTTTTAATTGATGGGCAAACATCAAAATTAAAACAAAGATTAAATCATTATACCTATACAACCCTTGAGGAATATTTAGGAAAATATAATAAATATAATCTTCTGTCCGCGAGGGATAAATTTGCTAAGACAGGGAGGGTAACTCTTTATCATCTTTTATTTAAACCCTGGTTAAGGTTTTTTAGGCATTATATTCTTCAACTTGGTTTTCTGGATGGAAAACTGGGGGTCACTCTTTGTACTATGTCGGGAGTGAGTGTTTTCTTTCGGTACGTAAAAATTTGGCGTATGCAAAATGGAGAAAAATAGTGAAGGCCTGGGTTGAAAAGGGTGCTTTTTATAACAAGAAAGGATTGAAGCGCTTTCATGCTTTAGAAGAAGATAGAGTTCAAAAAATACTTATTATCCGTCATGCTGCCTTGGGAGACATGATTCAATTACGTCCTTTCCTTATAGAGCTTCGGGCCCTTTTTCCTAAGGCCAAACTTACACTAAGTCTATTATCAACCTATCAAATTGGTGCTCCCACAGACTTGGTGGATGAAACTCATATAGTGGAGAGAAAGAACAGTTCTCCTTTCTACCTATGGAAAAGCTGTAAGTCTCTAGGAGCTCAGGATATTATTTTTGATCTCGCGGCCACGTCTCGCTCTTATTTAATTAGCAGGTTTGTGAAGGCCAAGCTAAAGCTTGGATTTCCCTACAGATGGGTTCCATGCCTTTATGATATTCGAATTTTGCGATCAGACTTCCAATATGAAGCAGACTTAATGCTCGATTTTTTGGCCATCTTTGGGCATAAGGCCCAGTATCCACTGAATTTTAAACTTCCGGAGTTTCAAAAATCAAAAGCTCAAAAAAGTGTGGCCTTTTTTTTAAGTTCATCTAAGCCAGATAAAAATTACCCTGAAGATAAATTTAAAACAGTGATTGAGAAACTTTCATCAGACTTACCGGACTATCATTTTTATATTGTTCAAGGACGTGGAGGGCATGAAAAATTTGAAAAGCTCTTCGAGAATCTCAAACATTTGAATAATGTTAAATTGAAAGAATTTTCTCCTTTGGATGATTTAACCAAATGGATCAGTGAAGTCAGTGTTCTTGTTTCAAATGATACTGGAGTAAGGCATATCGCTCTTGGAACTCACACTCCAACAGTTGGTTTATTCAATTCGACAGTACCCTATAGGCAGTGGCCCAGATATGAACATGTCCATGAATGTCTTTTTCACCGAGATGGGAGTTATCCATCCGAAGTTGAAGTCATTGAGAGCATTAAAAAGTTGATTTAATATGGTATTTAGCTCGATTGATTTTCTTTTTTTCTTTTTACCTATTGTTTTAGTTTTTTATTATGTACTCCAGTGGACTACACGGGGAAGCTACAGCTTTACTAATACATTACTTTTCATTTCAAGTCTTCTTTTCTATATAAAAGGTGAAAAAGGCTTAGTTCTGGTTATGCTTTTCTCAGGAACGGTTGATTATTTCCTGGGGCTTTATATTTGTAAGGCCTATGAAAAAACGGGGAACGAAAATCCTGAGTTAAAACAGAAAATGGCCTTAGTTGCATCTATTTTCGTTAATTTGTTTGTCCTTTTTTATTTTAAATATTCAAATTTTTTCATTGAGCAAGTTAATACTTTTTTAGGTTTTCACGTTTCTTATTTGAATGTAACTCTTCCTCTAGGGATTAGTTTTTACACGTTTCAGTCAATGAGTTATACGATTGATATTTATTATAAAAATGTAAAAGCAAATAGAAATTATATTGATTATAATTGCTATATTACGATGTTTCCTCAACTGGTGGCGGGGCCAATTGTTAGGTATCGAGACATCCAATTTCAACTTAGAAATAGAAAACATTCATTTGAGCAATTTGAAATTGGGTTTACTCGCTTTGTGATAGGGCTTGCTAAAAAAGTTCTTATTGCAAATTTTGCAGCTTTTTATGCTGATGAAATATTTTCATTGTCAGAAGCTGGTCTTAATACTCCTTTAGCATGGATTGGCGCTTTTTGTTATAGCCTCCAAATTTATTTTGATTTTTCAGGTTACTCAGATATGGCCATTGGATTAGGACATCTTTTTGGTTTTGAATTTCCTGAAAATTTTAATTATCCTTATGTCGCAAAAAGTATTCAGGATTTTTGGAGAAGATGGCATATTTCTTTATCTTCTTGGTTTAGAGATTATCTTTATATTCCTTTGGGTGGGAATAGAGGCAGTAAGTATAAAACTTATCGAAATATGTTTATTGTTTTCATACTGTGTGGATTTTGGCATGGAGCAAGTTTTAATTTTATTCTTTGGGGTGCTTTTCATGGACTTTTTCTTACAATTGAGAGGGCCTTTCATGGTAAGGGAAAACTTTTTCCTAGCACTGTAAAACACATATATACATTATTTTTTGTCATGCTTGGTTGGATTATGTTTAGAGCAGAAACATTATCTGATTTAAAAACTTACTACATCAAAATGTTTATAGGTGATTTTTCAGACCTTACGTATGTAAAATTGATACTTAATGAACCCAAATTTATTTTATGTGCGGTACTTGGCATTGTGTTTTCGACACCGCTCTATAAGTCGTTAGAGAAAAAAAGTTTTCCTTATAAACAACTTTTGAAAACTTGTATTTTTACGATTTTATTTATTGCAAGCTGTATTTCTCTAATCGGTGATGACTATAACCCTTTTATTTACTTTAGGTTTTAAAAATGGATTCAAAAAAAATAAATTACTTTGTCCTTTTTTTTCTGTTCTTTTTTTTCTCACCAGGAATTTGGTTTTTAATAGAATATAGTGTTTTAGACCTACCAGAAACTGTCCTGAAAGAAAGAGGCAAGGTTAGGAGGAGGTATTTTTATGAGAATAAATTCACTTTGAAAAAGCTAATTCTTACTTTAAACAATCAGTTGAATTTGAAAATTTCAAAAGTGAAAGAAATGAACGGAGTTCATATTGGAAAAGAGGGATGGTTTTTCTTAAGGCCTGAGGGAGCAGAAAACCCATTTGAATTGTATAAAGGAAGAAGTTTAATTTCTGATATCGAAAAGCAAAGAGTTTCGAGATTTCTGAATGAGAAAGTGAATCAATATTCTTCTTATTATTTTGTAGTGGCGCCTAATAAACACACTTTATATCCTGGAAAATTACAAACTTTTTTCCCGGTAGAACTTTACCGAAATTCATCAACACCTATATTAGAGTTAGAGGATAATTTAAGAAGTATTTTAGGTGATAGATATATTTCTCTCCTAGCAGATTTTAAACAAACGAGATTGAACAAATTTACTCTCTACAAAAAACTTGATACTCATTGGAGTGATCGAGGAAGTTTGGAAGCCTACAAGAGTATTATTGATAAGCTTTCTAAAGATTATCAAATTTCCAATATTAGTTTAATCGAGAAGATTCGTTTTATTCAAGCGGTTGAAGAATCGGGTGATTTATCTCACATGCTACAAAGAGGTACCAATAGGCAGTTCGATCGCTATATGGTGAAAGAAAATATTGATTGGTTAGATGAATCATCTCTTTTAAAAGTTGAAACTAGATTTCAATCAGAGGATGTTATTCACATTTATAATAGTAAGGCCGAAAAGAAAATATTTGTGATAGGAGATTCCTTTATCTTTGCAACTGTTTTGAAAAAGCTTTTTCCTTTAAATTTTAAAGAAACTATTTTTTTAAAAGGTTTTCATCTCATTGATTCTGCCATATTAAAATTTGGGAAACCTGATATTATAGTACATGAAAGAGTTGAACGAGGATTAAGAAGGCTAGGTTTATAGAATGAGTCAGGTTTTTTGCATTAGTAGAACAGATAGTATTGGGGATGTGATTTTAACACTTCCAATGGCCACAGTGTTGAAAGAAAAATTTCCAAAATCAAAGATCTTTTTTTTGGGTCGCACTTATACAATCCCTATTATAAATAAGCAGCCCGCTGTAGACGAAGTGTTAAATTGGGATGAAATAGAACTGATGGAATCTGACGAACAAGTTCAATATTTGAAAAATAAAAAAATTGATACTTTTATTCATGTTTTTCCAGATAAAAAAATTGCCAAACTAGTTAAAAGGGCCGAGATACCAACCAGGATCGGAACTTCCCACAGGTTGTTTCATTTTCTAACGTGTAATAAAAAAGTCTCCTTTAGTCGAAAGAACTCGGACTTACATGAATCTCAACTTAATTTAAAACTCTTAGGGCCTATTATAGGGAAAAAAGACTTTAGCATTTCTGAAATAGCAGATAGAACCAAGCTTAAAAAACCATCATTCCTGGAAGAAAGATTTGTTCGCTTGATAGATAAAGATAAATTCAATCTTATTTTACATCCTCGTTCGCAAGGAAGCGCAGTTGAGTGGGGGCTTCAAAACTATACTGCTTTGCTCGGATTATTGCCTCAGGATAAATTTAAAATTTTTGTATCAGGAACTGAAAAAGAGAAAGCATCGATGAAGAAGTTTTTAATGCAAAATGAGCCATTTATTCAAGATGTAACAGGGTTATTTAGCTTGGATGAATTTATCAGCTTTATAGATGCATGTGATGGGCTTGTTGCTTGTAGTACAGGACCTTTGCATATTGCTTCTGCCCTTAATAAATATGCTCTAGGAATTTACTCAGAAAAAAGGCCCATTCATTCAGCAAGATGGGGACCGATTGGTGTAAATTCCGAGATTATTATTAATACGTCCATTGAAGTAACAAAAGACACAGATCCCTTTGAAGAGATACAGGGAATAACCCCAGAAAGAGTGAGTAAAAGACTTCTTAAATGGGTGGCAAAATCTACTAACCAGAAGTAATTATTAAAGAACTAAAGAAAAATTCTCGATATAAGTGTTATGAGAATTGTGAGTTTCATAACACTATTTTTTGCTTTGAATTCCCATGCCATTACATATCTTGCTAATGAAGTAGGTTGCAGTAAATGGAAAAAGAACAGAATTATTACATTTTCTACACAAGTTGGGTTATCTGAATTTGTAGAAAAATCAAAAATTTTCTTTGAACAAGCAAAAGATAATCAGTCTCGAGAAAGTTTGCAAAAAAACTTTGAGCATTTATTTGCTAACTTGAAAAAAGAGAATACAAAGAAATATAAAGCGAATTTTGACTTCTCACTATCAGGAAATAAGATTCTAACGTTTAAAAAAATAAAAAATATGGCAGGATTTTTAACTTCTGCAAATACGGGTATAGAC
>CAYGUN010000103.1:0-8911 GCA_964353025.1 uncultured Bacteriovoracaceae bacterium | reverse complement strand
TGGCCACTTGTCTGGCAATCATCTCTTCCATATCACGATCTGGAACATGGGCGTAAAAGCAAGCTGGTGTTGCATGAGTGACTCTGGTCGTAGTAATGATTCCCACTGATTTTCCTACAGTGGTTGCCACATCTAAAATAGTTTGTAGAATGCGCGATCTTTTCTCTTGATCCATTTTGGGATCAGTAAGTCCGATAGAGCCATTATAAGTTTTCACCCCTGTTGCTAAGGCCGTGGCGCTCGCAGCTGAATCAGTTGTAAAGTCACTAGTGGAGTAAGTTTTAGAAAAGCCCGTGTAGGGGAATTTTTCATAATTCATTTTTCCTTGTGAGCCTTTTTGATAAATTCGACTAGCAGTCATGGTCGCTATACCCATTCCATCACCAATAAAAAAAATAGTATTTTTGGCCTTAGAGAGATTTGAGTGTTGGTTCTGGTTACAAGAAACCAATATAAGTAAAAAAAGAGTAATTAAAGTTAGGCTTTTCATTTCTTCTCCTCTATTAACTGAGTGCTACATCCAATATCATCATCACAATAAAGCCAACCATAAGGCCTGTGGTTGCTTGCTTCTCATGGCCATGTCTATGGGATTCAGGGATAATTTCATGGCTAATAACATAAATCATGGCCCCGGCGGCGAAGGCAAGTCCAAACGGTAGAGCGGGTTGCGAAATCACAATCATGGCATGTCCAAGCACAGCTCCCAAGGGTTCCACTAGACCAGTGAGTAAGGCTATCCAAATAGCATGGCGTTTAGAGTATTGAAGAGTAATTAAGCTGAGAGCAACAACTAGCCCCTCTGGCATATTTTGCAGGCCAATACCAATAGTGAGCGGCAGGGCCTCTCCCAAATTTTGTCCTCCGACACTCACGCCAACAGCGAGTCCTTCTGGAAAATTATGTAAGGTAATAGCAATGATAAACAGCCAGATACGTTTTAGATGAAATTCATCTCGCCCTTCATGGCCTTTAATAAAATGTTCATGAGGAAAATAAATGTCACAAAGACGTAATGCTACAGCACCACAGGCCACTCCAAAGCTAACTAAAAGAATGCACAGAAGTTTACTGCCATAAAGAGTGGTTCCAATCGCGATGGCCGGATTAAGCAGTGAGAAGCAACTTGCAGCGAGCATGACCCCTGCACCAAAGCCCATCATTTGATCTTGCAGCTTTTGAGATATTTTTTTTACGAAAAAAATGGGTAAAGCACCAACTCCAGTAGCAGCTCCAGCAGCGAATGAAGCCAAAAAAGCCGCAAAAATGCCATTATTGTTTAAGAAATCCAAAAACACTCCCAAGAAAAACTTGCCAATAAAATCAACTCGACTATACACTAAAAGTAATAAAAACATGAGGATAAATGTCTTCTTTTAAAATTAAAAAGTTTAACTTTATTGATCTTTTCTGTGGCTGTGGCGGTTTCTCCCGGGGTCTAGAGCAAGTAGGCCACAAATGCCTATTGGGCGTTGATTACGAAAAAGATGCTATCCAAAGTTTTGCAATGAATCATTCTCATGCCAATGTTTATTTAGGCGATATAAGAAAATTAACTACTAGAAAGCTTAAAAGCTTAGTGAATATTTCTGATGTTGATATGATCGTAGGTGGCCCTCCTTGCCAGGGATTTTCAACTGTTGGTCGTGGGCAGGTTGATGATCAAAGAAACTCTTTATTTCGCGAGTTTGTAAGAATTGTTAAAGTGGTTAAACCACGTATTGTCATTATGGAAAACGTCACGGGTCTTGTGGCCAAGAAAAACCGCCATACATTAAATGCTATATTCAAAGAATTTGAACGAATCGGCTATATTATGGATGCGAGAGTTCTCTCGTCTGAAGAATACGGGGTTCCTGAAAAAAGAAGAAGAACCATTATTATGGGAGTGAGAGGAGCTGACAGGATTCCTTTCCCCAGAATTACTCATGGTGTGCGTGGTAAGAATGAGATTGTCTGCGTTGGAGATGTGATTGAAGATCTAAAGAGCAAGGAAGGGAAAGCTTATAATCATGATATAAAGATGGCCCAAATCAAAAGTGAATTGGATAGAAAGAGATTAAAATATATTCCTGAAGGCAAAGGGATTCGTTACCAAGAAGATGAGAAGGCCTATCTGCCTAAGAGATTGCGCTTTGATATTAATTGGGAAGAGCTGCGAGAGGCCCGCTTTAGGCAAACTAAGTTTCAAAGGTTGGATAGAAAAAAACCAGCGCCCACGATATTAACGGCCAGAACTGCTTACTACCATCCAACGGAAGATAGGTATCTCACACCAAGAGAAGCAGCAGCTTGTCAGAGTTTTGATAATGATTTTATTTTCAGTGGCCCTCAAACATCTCAATTTAGACAAATTGGCAATGCTGTCCCTCCTATTTTGGCCCAGGCCATAGGACGTGAGATCAAGAAAGTTCAATTCACAGATGTTCAAAAATTCGATCTCATAAAAAAAGAAAAAGACTTTTATAAAAAGGCCTTTACTTACGCAGAACACACATTGTCTAAATAGTTTTTTTAACAAGGATGTTAAAATGAGTAAGCACTCCATTAAAGATTTGTTATCAAATCTAACGACGAAGAAATTTAGAACAATCCTTTTTCTTGGAATATCAGCGGGTTTACCGCTCATGCTTGTTTTTTCAACGGTTAAGATTTGGCTTAGACGTGAAGAAATCGATTTAAGTACTATTGGTTATTTCTCATGGCTGACAATTCCTTATTCCATTAATTTCTTATGGGCACCTTTGTTAGATAATATCTATTCTAAAAAATTAGGACGTCGAAGGGGATGGCTTTATCTTTCCCAGTTCGGACTTTCTTGTTCCATGCTTCTCATGGGATTTTTTCATCCCACTGAGTCCCTGCTTGGTATTATCATTATGACTTTTCTTATTGCTCTTTTTAGTGCCACTCAAGATATTGCAGTTGATGCTTATAGAACAGAGGCCTTGAGTGATGATGAACAAGGAATTGGGGCCTCGCTCTATGTCTATGGCTATAGGGTGGGAATGCTCATCTCCTCTGGATTCGGTTTATGGATGGTTGATCCCCAAACGTTAGATGTGAGCTTTGGGCAAATGTATCAAATCATGGGGCTATTGATGTTAGTCTTAATGACAAATACTTATTTTGCCAGTGAACCTCCTATGCTTAAGCAAGATTCCAAGGGAATTGTTCAAGCGGTGTTTCTTCCTTTTAAAGAGTTTTTCACGAGAGAAGGCGCTCTCATTATGTTTTTCTTTGTTCTGTTGTTTAAAGTGGGAGATGGAATTGCAGGAAGTATGTATGGAACTTATTATGTTGATTTAGAATATAGCAATAAAGTAATAGCAGAAGTTACTAAGGGGGTGGGGTTTATTTCCACTATGGCAGGTCTTGGTGTTGGAGCATCACTCATGTATATATGGGGAATAAGGCGCTGCTTAGTTTTATTTGGTGTCCTGCAGGCCTTATCAACTCTCTTTTTTGCTTTCCTACCGAATCTTGGTTTTGGTTATTTGCCTCTGGCCTGTGTGGTAAGTTTTGAGGATTTCTCAAGTGGTCTTGGCACGACAGCGATGGTGGCCTTTATTTCATCTATTTCAAATAAAATGTATACGGCCACGCAATATGCCTTATTGGCTTCACTGGCAGCACTGGGGAGAACTTTTTTCGCAGGCTTTTCAGGAGATTTAGTAAAGAGTGTTGGTTACCAAAATTTCTTTTTCTTTTGCAGCTTCATAGCTATTCCAGGACTCTTTTTGGCCTACAAAATCTCTAAGCAAGAAGGCCTATTAGATAGGAGAGAAGAAGCCACCTAAATTAAAAGGTAAACATCGGCATTTTAGTTTCTGATTTTTTCGAGATGAATATTGGCATTTGTTATCCTCATCATCAAAATATGTATCATTAATAATAGTACACATCTCTTTTCTCACGTTTTTATCCTGAATCTGACAGGCAAATTGGCAAATATTCATTTTACTGTCATTCACAATATACTTATCAGCGCAATAGCTTAGAAGCAGGTAGGCACTTGCCTTATCTTTCTTCTCCACTGCATGCAATAGGGCGGTCCAGCCTTGAACATCACGGGCCTCAATATCAATTTCATCTCTATATTCAGTAAGAAAATACTCGGCTGCATCAACTCGGTCTCTTTTGGCAGCGACCATTAATAAAGTATATTCATCGTTATTGCTTCTAATATTAATGTCAATCTGAAGTTTCTCTAAAAGCAGTTTAGTCATAGGCATTTTATGAATTTTCGTGCCAAATTCATCGACTCTTTCTTTTTCAAACTCAGTGAGAAAAGTGTCAAAAATGACTTGTTTTTTTGTCTTCTCATCTATGGGGACTTCATATTGGATGAGAATATCTAAAATTTCTACACTACGAGTTAGAATAGTCCTAGGGTAGGGTGAGTAGTTATCAGGGAGTGCAAAATCACGATGAGAGACAACCATCTCTACCACCTGTGCATCTTCACTCATAATGGCAATATCTATAATATTTGAGCCCGAAGGATTGATGGCATTAACGTCAGCACCGTAGTCGATAATAAGTCTAATAATATTCTGGTAATTTTCTGGTTTTGATTTTTTTCCATGGGTGATGGCATGGGCAAGATAAGTTTCAGCAATTTCCTTCGAGTTGTAAAAATTGACAATGCCTTTTTTGACAGAGAAACCCTTTGCCAGCATATTTCTTACCGTTTCGACTTGACCAAATTCAATAGCATCAAGAAAGCGCTTTTCTGGTGACACCGGTTCTGAAGGAATGAGTGCGAGCCTGTTTAATTCAGGTGTTTTCTCTTTTCTTGAGCATGATGACAATCCCCATATAAAAACTAAGGGGAGAAATAGATGCAATAGTCTTTGCATTTGGCCTCCATTCATGGCCACTCTACTATAAGACAATAAATTTTGTATTGGGAGAGCAATTCCTGGTTTTACATACCTGTGCAAGTTTTAGTCGGGGTAAGTATTGAAAAAAACGATCGTTCTTTTAGTTTTTGGGTAGAAAAAAGGGCCACTGGTCAGGTGGCCCTTTTTTAACAGCTTTACCTGTTAAAAAATGCAAAGGAAACCGTATCTTTAGAAGATACGATTAGGGGTTTTTTTACTTCTTTTAATAATTCTTTTTAATTCTTTCTTCCCTTGTTTAGTTAAGTTGAATAAGAGTAGAACTCCTGAGTTTTCACCACCTTCATCTTTTCCAACCAAAGAAATATTTCCAATATGAGTTCCTGCTATCACAAGTCTTTGAGTGATGATGGCATCAACATTTACTCTAAAAGGTGTAAAGAAACCAAAGACTCTTTTTGATAGATAGAATGTCGTATCAAGAAAATCTGGTACGTTGATGGCCACTGCAGGTAGTTGCCCCCCTACAATTCCAGGTAGGGGACGCCCACCAGGTAATGATTGAGGGTCAACAAATTCAAAATCTCCATTTTCAATATCTTCAAAATCTAGAGTTGCTTGAAAGAAAGTTCCTCCAAATTGGGCCGGTGTAAGCTCAAGATATGAGTTATCCAGCTTTGGAATAGGTAGCCTCGCACCTTGATTAATATTAATAGTCTCAAATTCCATTGAGATAAGAATAGAGCCATCTTGCACGTTAAAATGTGGGCCCTTAATTCCTGGAATATGAGGAACATTTGGTTGTTCTCCGCACCCAGAAGTAAACAGAAGTACAATGAGCATCATTGCTACTCTCATAGAATTTTTTGCTAAATGTGTTCTCATAACTTTCACCCTTTTAGTGTTTAAATAATTTCTCAATGTGACTTCCTAGAAGACTTCTCGGCTGATTTCTGGAACACTTTTGTTAAGATTTGTTCTGTTAAAAGAAGTGGAGCTTTTTGCCTGGTAACTTCGCTCTTTGCTCGTTGCAAATGACAGATTCAAACTAGTTAGGGATAATAATCTTTATGAAAATAAGCGGAAATTTGAGGAAAATGAAGGTTAAGGACTCCGGCGGAGTTGTAGATTATAGTTTGAGAGTTATTGGTCGAGATAATCAAGAGCAATTTTATCAACTCAATGAAAGCGTGGGGAAGAAAATAAGTATTAAATCCCTTGAAGTTTATCACTGTGTAAATTGTGACAAAGAAACTAAAAAATCTTTCTCTCAAGGATATTGCTTTCAGTGCTTTAGTACCTTGGCCGAATGTGATATGTGCATCGTAAAACCTGAAACTTGTCATTATAATCAAGGTACGTGTCGTGAACCCAGATGGGCCGAACGCTATTGTATGCGGCCCCATTATGTTTACTTGGCCAATTCTTCTGGATTAAAAGTGGGAATTACCAGGGAGACTCAAATCCCTACCAGGTGGATGGATCAAGGGGCCACCCAAGCTCTTCCTATTGCAAAGGTTGCAACCAGACATCTTTCAGGAATTTTAGAGATAGAGCTGGCCAAAAAAATTAGTGATAAAACCAACTGGCGCCAGATGCTACAAGGGGAAAGTGAGAAAATTGATCTTAAAAAAGAGAGAGATTCTTTAATTAAGCTTATTACTCCTTCAGTTGAAAAGTATGGAGGAGAGATTTTAGACGAGAAAATGCACGAGTTTAACTACCCAGTTGAGCAGTACCCCCAAAAAATAACCTCTTTAAGTCTAGAGAAAACGCCCACCATTAAAGGAATACTTAAGGGGATAAAAGGCCAATATCTTATTTTAGATACTGGCGTTATTAATCTTAGGAAATATAATGCTTTATTAGTTGAGATTGATGTTTAAAGGATAAAAAATGAAAGATGCAACACCTAAAACTATTTATTTAAACGAATATAAAAAATCTGATTTTTCTATAGAAACCATTCATTTAGATTTTAAAATTTTTGAAGATAAAACAATAGTCACCTCTCATACTCATGTTATTAAAAACCCAGAATCGCAGCAGTCAACGCTCTCTTTGGACGGGGAGGATTTAAAGCTGGTTGAAATTCAAGTTGATTCAAAGGTTTTAAATACTGACGCTTATAAAGTTCATACCGATAGATTAGAAATTTTTCACATGCCTGATAAATTTGAACTCACAATTAAAGTTGAAATTGATCCTAAAAGCAATAAGGCCCTCGAAGGTCTCTATCAGTCAGGAAATATTTATTGCACCCAAAATGAGGCCCAAGGTTTTAGGAAAATCACTTACTATTTGGACCGCCCAGATATTATGGCCAAGTTCACCACTCGTATTGAAGCCGATAAACAGAAGTTTCCTCTTCTTTTATCAAATGGAAATAGAACTGCAGCGGGAGATTGTAAAGAAGGGCGGCATTTTGTCGCTTGGGAAGATCCATTCCCGAAGCCTTGTTATCTCTATGCACTAGTTGCAGGGGATCTGGCCTTAGTGAAGGATAAGTTTAAAACAAAAAGTGGAAAAACAGTAGAGCTTGAAATTTATATTGATCACGGTAATGAAGATAAATGTGAATGGGCCATGAGATCACTTAAAAAATCTATGCAATGGGATGAAACCCGTTTTGGTCTAGAGTATGATCTCGACTTATATATGATTGTGGCCGTGGATGCCTTTAATATGGGGGCCATGGAAAACAAGGGATTAAATATTTTTAACTCTCACTATGTTTTGGCCAAAAAAGAAACAGCAACGGATTCCGATTTCATTGGAATAGAAAGCGTTATTGGCCATGAGTATTTTCATAATTGGACAGGGAACAGAGTGACTTGTCGTGATTGGTTTCAATTGACTCTTAAAGAAGGACTTACTGTTTATCGGGATCAAGAGTTCACAGCTGATCTAAACTCACGAGCGGTTAAGAGAATTGAAGATGTTGCCACTTTACGTGCGAGACAATTTCCAGAAGATGCGGGACCTATGGGCCATCCCATTAGACCGAGCTCTTATATTGAAATTAATAATTTTTATACCGCGACAGTTTATGAAAAAGGTGCAGAAATTATTCGCATGATTGCCACCATTATAGGTGAGCATAATTTTAGAAAAGGAATGGATCTTTATTTCAAGCGCCATGATGGGCAGGCGGTTACAACTGAAAACTTTGTAAGTGCTATGAGTGATGCCAGTAAGGTTGATTTGGAGTTATTTAAAAACTGGTATTCAACTTATGGAACTCCAAGTGTTGAAGTTGAGACCTCATATAATGAAAGCAAAAAACAATTTACAATAAATCTTAAGCAAGTCCTTCCCTACGATCAGGATAAAATTTTGCATATCCCTCTGCGCTATGGATTAGTGATTTCTAAGAATGAAGTTTTAATTGATAGACCTCAATATTCGGGTTTAATTCAATTGAAAGAGAAAAGAAAAACGGTGGTCATCGATCAAGTTGATGCTGCTCCTATTCTTTCTTTTAATAGAGGCTTTAGTGCCCCCGTACATATTAAATACAATTATACCCAAAAACAATTGGCCCAACTTTTGGCCTATGACTCAGATGAGTTTAATCGGTGGGACGCTGCTCAAGAACTTTATCTGATGATTATCAAGAAAATGATAGTAAGTGATACTTATAAGGTGGAAGACGATTTCTTACAGGCCTTTAAAAATTTACTGGTCGATCCTGATATTGATAATGCCTTCAAGGCACGGGCCTTGACTCTGCCATCAGAAGCAGAAATTAATGATAGTCTTAATACGCCTTCATACCTTGAAGTTCATGAGATCCGAGAAAAGCTTTTAAATATTCTGGCCCAAGACAACGCAGAAATTTTTCATGAAATGTATCAATCCCTAAAAAGTGATAAATTTGAATTAAGTTCTGAGGCCATGGGGGATAGGGCCCTGAAAAATAAGCTGCTAAGTTTTCTCTTTCGCATTGATAAACACCGAGAGCTTGCTTATCAACAATTTAAGCAAGCAACTAATATGACTGACGAGCTAGGGGCCTTTTCACTTATCGTAGATGAAATCACGGGACGAGCAACCGAGGCGATTAA
>CAYGUN010000102.1:0-9005 GCA_964353025.1 uncultured Bacteriovoracaceae bacterium | reverse complement strand
ACTGATGCCTGGCTTAAGTTCGTGGTCTCGGGCTCAACCATCAGACAAGAAGGGAATTTTGATACTTGGAAAGAGCGCCAGTCTGATGTGGACGAGTTACGTATTATTATCAAAGGCCTTGATACTTTTAAATTTGAAATAGAAAGGAGATGGCAGTTTCTTAATGATAATTCACAACGCTCTCAGGCCATTACTCAGGGTATCGCTGATATTCCGTGGGCATTAGGTGCCTTCATGGGAGTTGATAATAATGGAAATAGCAAGCGCAGTGCTGTTTTTGATGTACGAGATCCTGGATTATTAAAATATCAGCTGATTGATCCCAGTTTGAAGGCCATACCAAATTGTCCTGTTGATTGTAATACTCCGATTGATTCAAACTCAGGGCAATGCATGAATCTGGCTCAGTATGTGAATAATGTACAATGCAGGGACTTCACGCTTGATGACTGGGAACTTGCGATGAAGAGGGCCAAAGATATTGCTGATTTAAGCTTTTTAAATGCTCAATCTCAGCTAAGACGGGTGAAAACCCTAGATCCCATGAATCTTTTCTTTAAGGCCAACTTTGAAAACGGAGAGTATCGCAATGTTCGAGATGAGCTTCAGAATGTAAACGGCATACTTCTGAAAATTAAAAACTATTTAGTAGGGGAAAAAGAGTTAAATATTGAGCATCCACATTTTGATGCCATTGATGATATCGATGCGGCCATGAAGCTTACAACACAGGTTTCGCAGATGATAGTAAGTGGGCAAAATATTGAAAGAGAACTTCATTACCCACCGGCGTGCTCTCCTATTTTTGAAGAAAATTATATAACAGGTCAAACCTGTGAAGATGAATGCAAGAAAGTCTGTACAACAGAAGATCAGAGTGATTGCCATTTTGAGTGTATTCCCATTTGTAAAAATAACTACTCAACTCGGGTAAAGCCCGCTTTATATACCAATCTCAAAGAGAGAACTTTTGCTCTAGCTGATTGTATTTCACAAATGTTGGACTTAGATGACAGAGGAAATTTGGTTTATTTTGATAAGTTAAAATCAATTGTTCAGTATGAGCTTGAAGCCAGATTAAAAGATGACGATTTTTCAGAGCATATTCAAGATATACTACTTGTTTCAAGACGTGAGTTGGTTGAGAATTTAAGTGCACAATACCAAGGCTCTCTTGCTATTGCGAGGGACCAATTAGGTGAGACCAAGGATAAAACCAAAAGGGCCTTAAAAACTTATTGGGGACTTTTTGAAAAATCCCTGGTTAAAATTTTAACCAAATATGATTTAGGTAATTATGATAGAAAAAGCCTTTGTATGCGGGCGTTGACTTATCTTCCGATTGAAAAAGATAGTAAATTAAAAAACCGCGCCAAAAATAAAAAGCAAATGCAAAAAGATTTGAACAAATTTTTGTCTCAAATTTATCCTTATTGTAAAGATACGGTTTTAAATCACTACTCTGATGGACCAACTATTAAATGGATCGACTTTGTTAAAGTGGATGGGAATAACTATTCTTATTCAGATAAACCAGAGGAGCAGAGGCTTTGTATTAGCGATATTTATTCTCGTCGAGTGAAAATATTTGAGAATAAGGATTTAGAGTCGTTCTAATTAGGCCAAAGCAGTTTGAGAGCTTGCCGCTAATTTTTTCTTATCTCTTAACTTCCAAATTAAGGTCATCGCAGACCCTGTCACCACATGCCAGAGACCCCAATAAAGACAAATCAGGGCCGTTCCCACCATATCAGGAAAGAAAGTCATGACAATCCCAAAACCAAGGCCAGAATTTTGAATCGCAATTTCAATGATCATTGTTCTGCGAGTAGGACTACTAAACTTTGAGAAGCGTCCAATGGCAAAGCCAAGCATGATGGCCAAAGCGTTGTGGGCCACGACTAAGGGAAGAATATCCTTAGTGTATAAGGCCAGCTGGCCACCATTTTTCTTAAGCATTACTCCCACAAAAACAATGATAATAACTAAGGTGATTTTTTTAAACCCTTTCATGATTTTTTGACTTAGTTCAGGAAAAGTTCTTGAAGCAAAAATACCAAGGATAAGAGGAATAATAATAACAAAAAGCAGCGTAGCGAGGACTTCTTGCTTGTCCAGTGTCACTTGGGATAAGGCCTTGTTGCCTGACTCAGAGAGATTTCCCCAAAAAAGAATATTAAAAGGAGTCATAAATAAACTGGCCGTTGTGCTAAATAAAGTCATGGATACACTTAAAGGAAGATTTGCTCCTGACATAAAACTAAAGAGATTACTGAGGTTTCCTCCAGGGCAGGCGGCAACAACGATAAGTCCTAATGCTAATTGAGGGTCAATCTTAACAAAATAAAGCATTACAAAGGTTAGAGCTGGTAGGAGAAAAATTTGTCCAACTAGGCCAATGATAAGGGCCTTGGGCTCGGTAAAGGATTTTTTTAATTCAGCAAATTTAATATCTTGAGCGATGATAAACATCATTAAGCCTAAGAAAAATTTTAATAAAATAAGATTACTTTGGCTGAAATCGATATCTAGTTGGTATTGCAAAATAGGTCCCTTCTCCTGAGAATTTTAGAAATTAATACAAACACAGTAAATTGACCATTATCAATTCTATATAGCACTTGTTTATATTACTAATTAAACTATAGAATATGAATTGGAGCAAATATGCAGTTTAATAGTTTTAAAGAATTTTACCCTTATTATCTAAAGGAACACAGCAATAAGACTTGTCGTGTCTTACACTTCATTGGAACAACACTGCTCTTATCACTTTTGATCTTTTCGATAATCACGAAAGACTACAAACTGATGTGGTTCTTACCTTTAGTTGGATATGGCTTTGCTTGGGTTGGCCACTTTGTTTTTGAAAAAAATAGACCTGCTACTTTTAAGCATCCTTTCTATAGTTTGCTGGGTGATTTTAAAATGTACTGGGACATTATGACGAAGAGAAAAATTTTATTTTCCCTTTAACATTCTATTGAAGGCACTGGCCGTAAGTCATAGCACCGGTATAACTGCTTAACAAAATCCCATGTTTCATCACTGATTTTGAATTCTTTTCTTAGGACATTTTCTAACATAATTGTGCTCATAATTCTCACCTGCACTCTTTAGACCAAAATAAGTCAATAAAATAAAGAAGTTATAAAAAGTGTGTACATTTTACACTAGAGTGACATTCTGTACAATATTGATGAAATGATGCGTTATTTATTGTATATATTGACCATGATTGATACTTCTTCGCTCCAAACATTGATGGCCATTAATAAAGCAAAAAGCTTTTCTAAAGCGGCTGAAGAACTTCATGTAACTCAATCTGCGATTAGCCAAAGTATTAAAAACTTAGAAAAAAAGGTTGGAGTAAAGCTCATTTCTAGAATTGGAAAACAAGTGGCCTTAACTCATGAAGGGCTTAAACTTTGCTATTTAGGGAAAGATTTTTTTAAAAAATATGACATTGTCATGTCTCAAATTCTGCAAGAAAAAAATAAAGTCATGGGAAAAATCACCGTTGGAACCCTAACTGGGATTGGTAAATCTTGGGTTTCATCCAGTGTGATTGAATTTGCGGCCAATTATAAAGATGTTGACGTTAATATTGTAATGGATTTTCCTGATAACTTAATTAGTAAATTCCAAGCCAGTGAAGTTGATGTACTTATTGTGCCTGAATCATTAGTTCCTGCCAGTGCTCAGCGCTTGGAGCTTGAGAAAGAATATTCGACCCTATGTTTTCCAGAAAGTTGGAATATAAGCGGGGATATGGACTTAAAAACGATTGCAGGTTATCCGCTCATCTTTTTTGAAGATACAGACCCGTTATTTTTTAAATGGTGTCGAGAAAAGTTTGGTTCTATTCCGCGTAACGTTAAGCCAAAGATAGTTGTAAACTCTTTTGGGCATATGTTAAAGGCCGTGCACCACGGTTTGGGCATCGCAGTTATTCCAACCCATGTTTTTGAACGCTCATTTTATAGAGATAAGGTCTCAACCCTCGGTCGGGGCCATCAAGTATTTAACGATCGGTTTTATTTCGTTTATCATGAAGAGGCATTTGAACTTTTAAAAGTCAAAACTCTCTATGAATTTATGAGAAATGAAGTAAGAACGATCCAATAAATGACAGAAGATTTTATCGCATCCGATTTTAGAGACTCTTTACCCAAACAAGTTTTAGGCTTGCTTGATATATTATGGAGTAAAAATTATTACCCTTATTTTACTGGCGGGACGGTAAGAGACTTTATTTTGCTACAACAACTATCAAAAGACATTGATGTGGAGTTGCACTTCCAAGATGATCTGGATGAATCTCTCAGAGTTTCTCATTGGGATGCTCTTTTTATGAAGTTGGCGGGAGAATATAAAGTTGAGAGATTACCTTATGACGTTTATAGAATCAAATTAGATGATCATGAGGTTGAACTCTCGCAACCTCGAACAGAGAGGTTTTCTACCAAAGGTTCCAAGTCCCACCATGATTTTCATTGCGCGCTCCACGCTCAATTACCATTGAGGGATTCTTTTAAAAGAAGAGACTTTACCATTAATGCTATGGCCATTGGTTTAAAAAAAAATGGAGTCAGTCACTTCTATGATCCCTATGAAGGATTAAAAGATTTAAAGTTAAACAGACTAAACGCTTGTAGTGATAGTTTTGTTCATGACCCCGTTCGATTTTTACGTGCCATTCGTTTTTATTTTAAGTACGGGTTTAAGATTTCAGATGATCTCTTAAATAAACTTTCTATTATGAACCTTGAACAGGTATCGCATTTTTATGTTTGGCAAGAGGCCATCAAGTCCGGGCGGTTTTATTTATTCTTAAGAAAAATTGGTCAACTTAATACTGAACTACCCTTGGAGTTAAAAAATATTTTTAAGATAATCTTAGAGCAGGAAGAAAAATTAGATGATTGGTACTCGCGTCTATTGCGCTATTTTTCAACTCAAGAAAAAGGGAAGGTGGCCTTCTTAGCTTTGGCCCTGGATACGACAATAAAATTAGATTCAAAAATAGAGATTTGTGATTATTTTCAAGTTCCTTCCAAGTTTCTCAAACGGATTGAGTCTTTAAAAAACTTGGCCTTAAGTCTTTTTGCTCATTCTGATTTATCTAAAGTCTTTGATATTTCAAATAATAACTTTGATTCTTTTACTCCTCAATTTTTAGAAAAGATGGCCAGATTAAAAAAATTAGTAGGGGAGTTAAATTGGCTTAATGAGAATCATTTATCTTCAGAACAAGGGCAAAAAACAATATTTTTACTTGAAGAAGTTGAGTTGCTGGTAAAACCTGAATTTGATTTTGATGCTCAAAATCTTTATTTTTTACTAAAGGGGCTGGCCCAAAAAATCTCAGTGGACAGTAGTGTTTTTGAAGAGAATAAAATTCCAACCAATAGAAGATCTGAATATATGGTCTACTTGCAATTAAAAAATTGGTATAGTGATGAGAATTGAAAAATTCGATAAAAAATATACAAATCAAGTCGTAGATATTTTCTTTGAAACGTCAGTGAAAAAAACTTTTTTAACTACGAAGGAAAAGGAAGGTTTTCTTTATCGTTATTTAAAATACTATTTTGAAAATTATCCAAATTGGTTTTTTTTGGCCTTAGAAAATAATGACGTTTTAGGTTATATTTGTTGTTGCCCTGACTCGCAAGCTGATAAGGATCTGCCAAAACTGGTAGAGCACTATGATCTTTTTCAAGAACAGTTTTCACAATTTCCGGCCCATTTGCATATTAATCTCTCCCCTCATTTTCAAGGAAAGGGAATTGGTGGCCAGCTTATAAAAGCACTGGAAGAAAAATTACAAGCTGAGCAAATCACGGGGCTCCATCTGATCACAGGAGTTGATGCTTTAAACAAAAGCTTTTATTTAAAAAATCGCTTCCAATTTCAACTTGTTAAAGAGGGAAAGCTTTTTATGGCCAAAGAGCTTAATTAGCGTAACTGGCTGAAAGTTCGAGGCCCCTGCCAGCTAAATTTGGCATTTTTTTGGCCTTTCTTTTTGTTAGCATCCGACCTCTTTAGCCTGTCTTTGCAACCGCCTGTTTTTATTGATTATTTTTCGGTCAAAATCCTCCATTTGAGAAATTATTTTTCATTGCATAATAAAGATAACCTTTTAATAAGACGATAAGTTTAGTTGAGTACTGGGAATAAAAAAAATATGTCGATAGAAGAATACGGTGCAAAGTCACTTGTAAAAACAGGGTTAGTCGTAGGAGCGCTTGCGGGTGCTGCTTATTTCTTTGCGAGCTCTGATTCGGTCACTGTCGATGCTCCCCAAAAAGCCAAGTCGGCCAGAGTCAAAAGAAGGCCTTCTGAAAAAAATAAACTTGAAAATCAAAGACGTGAAAGAAAACCTGCATCTGCGGATGTGGCCAATACGGCGGCCAAGTCAACGAGAGTCCTGAGAGGAAGCTCTTTATCTGGAACAAAAAGTGGCAGACGAAATTTAGGTGGAAACTCAGGAGGGGCATATGGATCTTCAGCGAGTCTCTACTCGGATTCTGGTTCTGGTTATTTCTCAAGTAGCTCAGGGAGTATTGAAGGCGCTTATTTTGATCCAGTGGTGAATCGTCAACCTGGCTCAACTGGTCCCGGAGATGGACTGCCTGAGGTTTGTAATGGTACTAATTGTAATTTACCTCCGGGGGGGGGGCCAGGCATTCCTCCAGAGCAAACACCTGCAGATCCTCCACCTCCTGTGGCCCCACCACCGTCGATTCCTATTCCGCCACCATCAACTGACGTGGCCACAATTTTAAGTATTGATGCTCCATCAATTCCGGATGGGGCCCAGATTTATCGCCCAGGTGATCCCAATATTGATATTGAAATTAAGTTTTCAGGGCCAGTTCAAATTTTAGGTATTCCCAGACTTATTCTTGAAACAGGTGCTTTTGATACAGAAGCGAGATACTTATCGGGTACAGGTACAGATACTATTATTTTCAGTTACGAAATTCGAAACGGAGATTTAACTAGTGACTTAGATTATGTTTCCAATGTGAGTTTAGTTTTAGCTGGAGGGGCCATCCAAACCCTGGCTTCAAACTTACCAGCAGATTTAACACTGCCATTACCTGGGGCCACTGGTTCACTCAGTGATACTAAAGAAATAGTAATCGCTGATGATGTTGCTCCTTCAATTGTGAGGATTGAGTCAATTGAAGCCAATGGCCAGTACGGAAATTCTGATATTCTTAATATTAATGTTATTTTTGATGAAGTGGTGAATGTCGCAGGAGGAACTCCTGAGATTGATATTGATAGCTCGGCCACTAATGTTGTGTTGCTATCAGGTAGTGGAACTAATACATTGCAGTTTCGCTATACTGTCGGTCTGGCCGAAAACAGTCCTGACCTGGCCGTCACTGCTATCCTCACAGGAGGGGCCACCATTGATGATGCGACAGGAAACGTGGCCAATCTTTCTCTGCTGCCTGCAACAGGAAATCTCCTACAAGATACGAGAAACCTGGTTATCGATTCAGTTAGACCAACGATTATCAGTGTTTCCTCAACTGCCCCAGATGGAATTTATGGAATAGGAGATGTGATTCCAATCACTGTCCAGTTTGATGAAAAAGTTATTAAGACGGCATTCCCAGATGTCACAACAACAACTGATATTCCTGTAGTCGTTCAATACTTTGGTGGAAACTCAACTGATACTCTTGTTTTTAACTATACGGTGGGAGTTAATGAAGACTCTGCCGATCTTAACATCTCGGCCATTAGTGCTGGTGGTGGGATTACAGACTTAGTTAGTAACGCAGCTAACTTAGGAACTCTGCCTGTAGGGTTGGCGCCAACCAGTCTTGCGAGCCAAAAGAATATTATTATTGATGGAACCATTCCTCAAATCACTTCAGTGGTGGCCCCTATTGATAAAACCTATTATCACGGAGAGTCTCTTGATTTTACGGTGAACTTTGATGAAGTGGTTTCTACTACCGGAACTCCAAGGCTTAGACTCGATATTGGCGGTGCCCTGAGATATGCAAATTATATTTCAGGAACAGGTTCTACGGCGTTAGTTTTCAGATATATTCCAAGTGCTCCGGATTTAGATACAGATGGGATTGCTTTTTCAACCACTGATGTTGAATTTAATAGTGGTGATATTTTTGATAATGCTGGTAACTCAATTAATACAGATTTTGCTGGAGTGACTCCTCCTACTACAAATATTGAAGTGAGCAATTGGGTTCCTTCCCTGGTGAGTAATCTTCAATTTTGGATAGATGCTTCTGATTATAAATCAGTCTATGCCAATTCGGATTGTTCTACGGGACAATTCTTATATGCGGGATCTGACATAGGTTGTATCAAGGATAAATCAGGGAACGATTTTCACATGGTGCAGACAAATATAGGAACCAGGCCGGCACTTAATAAAGACCCAGTGAAAGGTCTAAGAATGGATCTCGTTGCGACTCAGAATGATTTTCTGCAGTCAAATGGCCCTCTTGGGTTAAATAATAATTCAAATGGAAGGACTGTTTTTGTAGTTGCAGAACTAAAAAGTTTGACCGATAGAATCCCACTTTTTGCCATGGGAAAAAATGGGGCCACCACTGAGTTTTTATCCTTAGAGGCCAATACTTTTAATTCGGCTGGAAGCCTTTATGGACTTTACTCCAATGGAAATAGTTTTGATTCAGGTGTTGCTACGTCTTTAAATATTTCAGTGTATGGGTATTCTGCTTTGCAAGTGCAAGGACAAGTAGGATTAGAAACTATTGTCCAAGTTAATGGAGTCGGTACGACTTATTCCAATGTGTTTGGTGCAGATGATTGGGGAACTCTTGGTGCCTTTGCCAGTTATGATAATGCGGCCATTGGGACTTTACCTGGGAACTCAATTTACTCTGATGCCTATATTCATGAAATTATTGTTTATGATAAGTCTCTGCACCCGACAGAGTTATGGTATCTCAATTGCTATATGGCCAAAAAATATAATTTTGAGGCCT
>CAYGUN010000101.1:0-9105 GCA_964353025.1 uncultured Bacteriovoracaceae bacterium | reverse complement strand
TAATTCAAAGTTATTATTTTCTTTTTCAGCTTTTTTAATATTTACATAAATATCAAAAGTCCCTCTTTTAAAAAAAGAATCCATTTTTTTTCTTAAATCCATTTCAATGAAATTAAGAAATGATGGCATTTTAAAACGGTAATCTTTAAAACGATTGTTCACACTTTTAATTTCAATGGTAACACTAAAAGTATTTCCAATAGCCTCGTGTCGGCCAAAGCCTGTCATTGAAAATAAACTCATTGATTGTCCTTATTTGATGGGATGAGACTCATCATTATCTGTTATTGTTTGATTTCCCATGTGGCGAAATTTTTCAAACCTTCTCTCTAAAAGATCCGTTGTCTTCTTGCTTGATAATTTTTTTATCACGGCAGCTAATTCTTTTTTCACGACTTCTGCTGCTTCTTCTGGATCTTTATGAGCACCACCTGCGGGCTCACTTATAATATTATCAATAATACCTAGTTCTTTTGCTTTCTTAGGACCAAGTTGTAATGAATTGGCTGCAGTTTCAGCTTTTTTAGGATCAGACCAAAGAATGGAAGCACAAGACTCAGGAGAAATAACTGAATAAATTGAATATTCCATCATCATGACGTGATCAGCAATGGCAATTCCAAGTGCACCACCAGAACCACCTTCTCCGATAACAATAGAAATGATTGGAGTTTTAATCCCAAACATCTCTTCTAAATTTTCTGCAATAGCTTGGGCCTGACCTCTTTCTTCAGCTCCAATTCCTGGATAAGCTCCCGGCGTATCCACAAAAGTCACAATAGGAATATTAAACTGCTCTGCGAGTTTCATGATTCTCAATGCTTTTCTATAGCCTTCAGGCGAAGCCATTCCAAAATTTCTTTTAATTTTATCTTGGGTCTTACGACCTTTTTCAATACCAATAACGGCCACTTTTTGTTTATTAATATGACCAAAGCCTGTAATCATAGAAGCATCATCAGAAAACTTTCTATCACCATGAAGCTCATGAAAGTTTTCAATAATTCTATTAACATAATCAATGGTGTGTGGGCGATTTGGATGTCTTGCGAGTTGAACTCTTTCCCAAGGTGAAAGATTTTCATAAATATCTCTAATAAGAGTTGAAACTTTCTTTTCAAGGGCCTTAATTTCTTTGGAAATATCAATATTAGGCTGAGATGAGGTTTGCTTTAATTCAGCGATTTGATTTTCTAATTCATTAACGGGTTTTTCAAATTCTAGTATGTAATCCATTATTTTTCTGCCTGATATTTATCTGTAGATAATAGATCATATCAAACAGGAGAACAACCTTAGTCGTCTGTATTGGTCCAACCTTCGACCTTACCTGATTCAAAGAAAATATACTTTGTCTGACCTTCTAATAAATAGGCCCATCTTTCATTTTCAAACTGAGGATCCCCTGCCACATCACGTCTAATTGGACGCCCTAGGCTATTAAGAACCTGATCTTTTGACATGCCGACTAACAACTCACTTTGCTCCCCTGCATGCTGATATTCTTTATCATCATAAAAAGGAGTTTCCCCCATAATACCGCGGTACCTTAGGTACTCATCTCTCTCATTCATAGAAGCTATTTTTAAGAAATAAATCCTCTCTGATATACCACCTATTTTCTCTCTATGTTTTAAGTATTGGGCCATTGCTCTTTTATTTTGAATAGACTCAAGATAAGAGAGCTCTTGTGCAAGACTCGCCTCTTGGGCCTGGTGTTTTTGATAAGCTTCTGTCGGAGGAGTTCTTCTTTTAATTTCTCTGGTTGATCTATAGGCCTCACCAACATCTCCAGATATTGCTTGAAAATCCTGACCCGGTACAAACAGATCCACAGGCTCATCTTCCATAATCTCAATATAACTTCGATTGGAAATCATCCCCGCACACGATGTCAGAGTTAAGATTAAAACAAGAATATTCCACCACTTCATATAGCCTCCTTAGTATCCTTTTCGAATAGTCAGAATTATTTCTAAGCCGCGGCCTAAGGTGTGGAAATTATTGCCCAGGCAGAAGTATTTTACTCAGTATTTCCGCTCAACTCTGCCCTCTAACCTGCCGATAAGACATTAGGAATATGGTAAACTTACTTATAAAAGCAGAGATTCTTATTGATAACATCCTACTGAAGCTAGGAAGTGCTTTCGTCTACTTTTTTAAACTGCTTATTCCCAATGCGCTCCGAAATAAATTTTTCTATATTGAAGAAAAAATTGAAAGCTGGCTACAGCAAAAAAAAGAGAAGATTAAGGCCCGAAAAGAGCTCCTCCTAAAGAGGGTTAATGAGCTTAGAAACCAGGCCAATGAGAAAATTGAGCAAGCACGCGGCTTTGATTATAAAGCCAAAATTCAAGACTCCAGAATTCAACTAATGGCCTTAACCCAAAGACTCAAAGTTCTCCTTAAGGAAAAATCTCCTACCGCTTTAATGTCATTACTTTTGGCCCAAATTCTTATTCCTATAAAAAGGCTCAAAGGAGCAAGCTCAAGTCTAAGCCCAAATCAAATACTCGCAGGAGTTATAGGCTCTGCTATACTTGGACTTTCAGGCTTAGGCATTTTCTTTGAAGGTAGAAAAATAGTGAGCACCACTGAGCAATACAGAACTCCTGCAGGAGAAATTGAAGAGGGAGAGCTAGAACAAAACTCAAAAGGGGCTACGGGTCGACCTCGTTATTACAAAAAAGAGACCAAGCAACTGCAACTTACTCATGTCAAAATGCCCGTTTATTATAATGATGTAAATCAGCTTCATACTTTGGATATTGATTTTTCACTGCAAATGGATAGTCGATTTGCCACCAAGTTTATTGACGAATATGAGCATGAACTAAGAGATCATCTCTTACTTAGCATAGAACCGATCCTACCAGAGTTCCCTCTTGAAGAAGAAGGGAAAATCATTCTTCGTGATAAAATTCTTTATGAAACAAATAAGTTTCTACAAGAAAAAGAGACCGAAGGCCAGGTTGAAGAAGTTAAAATTATCTATATCTTAGGCACCTAGCATTCTCTTTAGCGTCTTTGCATTAATATTTAACTTGTCCGCTGAGAGCTTTATATTTTCATTATAATGGAAGAAAACTTTCCTGCAGTACTGTTTTTTAATTTCTTCTAATGTTGTTAATTCTTCATTTTTTTCAAAACTTAAAATTTCAGAACTTTGGGTTATAAGTTCTTCATCCACCTCATCAAAATCAAGTTTATCTTTATGACTTAGAATCTTTTTCCTTTCTAAGTGTCCTTTAAGCTCTCTATAGTTTCCTGGCCACGGAAGAGAAGTATAGAAATCTAATAATTTTGTTGTCATGGTAATTGAGTTGTTCATACAAAAAAGCTGACAAAACCTAGTTATATTTTCAATATTATCTCTTAACGATTCTAACTGAACAGTCTGACCGGCCCTTAGTCTAAAATAAAAATCTTTCCTCATTTTCCCATCTTCTACTAATTTTTTTAAACATTGCCCTGAAGAAAAAACGATTCGAGTATTAACCTGCCTTTGTTCATTGGCCCCAACTGCTCTCACTTTCTGATCATCTAAGAAAAGTAATAATTTAGTTTGAATATCCCAAGGCAAAGAATCAATCTCATCAATAAATAATGTCCCATCTTGTGCCTGGGCCAAAGCCCCTACTTTATCGCTAAGGGCCCCTGTAAAAGCTCCCTTCTTATGCCCAAAAAGCTCTGATTCTAATACCCCTTTTGAAAATGATGAGAGATTAATATGAACAAAAGGTCCCAAGTTTCCACTTCGATGGTGAATTTCTTTTGCTAAGTGAGTTTTCCCAGTACCTGTTTCACCTTGAATCAGAATGGGAAGGCTTGATCGTATAAGTTTTAAATTCTTATCGAAGTCTATTTGAAAAAAATCACTACTTAACTCTCTTTCTTGTTCAAACTGAAGTTGATTATCACCAATAATCACCTTGTCTCCTCTTTCAATAAAAGCACTCATAACAAGTTGGCCATTAAGAATAAAAGGCTGATCATTTTTTGAAGCCAAAAGAAAGCGGCAATTATCCTCATTTTGACTTATTCTATTTTGATGAAAAAGAGAGAATTCTAAAATAAAGTCATCATTTTTCAGACAAGGCAGCTTAATAATCTGAGAATCAGTGTACGTTCTGAAATCATTATCTTCATTAGTAAAGTAGTATTTTGTCTTTAGGCACTTCAGCATCTTTTTCTTTCCATAAATAGGATTTATCCTCACATTATCGCTAAGACGAAATCCATTGCTTTTAAGCTGCCTATCCATAGATAAATTTTTTATAATAGGTCTTCTATTTGCTATAAATTCTGTAGAGGGATTCAAAAACATCATAAACTCCTTGACTACTTTTTTTGTATAAGGATAAACCTAGACAGTGAATATTTATTAACCTTTAAAGAGTTATTTTTTCATTTATGAACAAGCACCTCCAAATTGCCTCTTGTGACTTTATTCTTGGAATAGACAAGAACCAACAACTCATACAGTGGTTAGAAGCCAATCCAGGTGCTATTGGATTTGCTTTTCTTGGCCGCTCTAATGTTGGGAAGTCATCTGTTATCAATGCTCTTTTTGGAAAAAAAACAGCGCGAGTTTCAAATACCCCGGGTAGGACTCAACAAATTAATATATTCACATTCAAACTGGTAAAAGATGAGCAAACTTATTATCTTTTTGATGTTCCTGGGTATGGGCACGCAACTGTTTCTCAAAGAATGAAAAATAATTGGAACCTTTTAATGGGAAGTTTTTTTGGGTTAATTTCTCAAAATGTTCTACTCGTTAATATCCAGGATGCGAGACACCCTCACCAAGAAGCAGATCAAGAATTTTTAGATTTTATTAAACAACTACCTCATGAAATTTATCTCTTAATGAATAAGATTGATAAGCTTAAAACTCAAAGTGAAAGAGCGAAACTGCAAAATCAAATGAAAGCTTTAATGCCCGATTTCAGGACTCTTAGAGAAATTTTTCAGGTCTCAGCAATTACAAAGCAAGGGATGGAAAAGTTTGAAATATCACTTAAGGGATTTTTAGAAAAAAAGAATCAAACTACTTCTGAGACTTAATATTTTTTACATCTTCCTCAAATTTATCTAACTCTTGTTTAAGAGTTGAAATCTCAGAAAGTATTCGATGAACTTCTTTATTTTCCCAATCTAATTCTTTTGACGCGATTGCCGCCTCAAGTAACATTCCTAGCTTTTCATATTTTTCATGCAAGGTTGTATTTGACTTAGTGGCCGAGAGCATTTTTTTACCAATTGCAGTTGTTCTTTTAAATTCTTGACCAGCTGTATGCATAAGGCGCGAAAACCTCTTCCCTAATTGGTTAAAGTCTATTTCATCTGCTTTATTATCTGGTTTTTTTGGATTTTGTGTTTGGGACATATGCTCACCCTCTGTCTCATTGCTGAGTTTTAGTGTATAACTGTTCTAGATAAGAATCAAATAAGTAGCATATTTTGCACTAGGTCGATAATGGATAGCGCCAAAATTAACGAAGTCTTTGAAAAACTTGATCAAAAATACAGCCATTATAGAGACCCATGGGGCTTTAATATTGATTCGACCAAGAAGGCCTTAAAGTTTTTAATGCCTATATATGAACAATATTTCAAGGTTAGAGTCTTCGGTAAGGAAAATGTAGAAAATAAGCCCTACATGGTTGTCTCAAACCATTCTGGTCAAATTCCCTTAGATGCAATGCTTGTCACCCTGGCCTTTGCGATGGAAGTCAATCCACCAAGAGTTCTAAGGGCCATGATTGAACGATTTATGGCGAAGCTTCCCTTTTTAGGTTCAATGTCTGCTGAACTAGGATCGATTCTGGGTGATAGAAAAAATTGTGAATACTTACTTGAAAATGGTGAATCTATCCTAGTATTTCCTGAAGGCGTAAGAGGAATTTCGAAAAGTACTAACGATTATTATAAGCTTCAAAAGTTTACGACTGGTTTTTTTAGAATGGCCATGAAGGCAGAAGTTGAGATTCTTCCCATTGCTGTTGTTGGAGCAGAGGAGATGTTTCCTTTTGTTTTTCAAGCTAAAAAACTGGCAAAGTTTTTTAATATACCGGCACTGCCTATTACACCGATTGCTTTTCCACTTCCATCTCCTATTGATATTTATATTGGGAAGCCTTATAAAATTCCCGCAGGGATTTCAATGGAAGCTCCTGACACTGAAATTAGAGAACATGTTTATAGAATTGAGAATCAAATTAAATTGATGATTGCAAAGGGTTTAAAAAAGAGAAGACCATTTTTTGATGACGTGCGAATTCCTTTTGAAGAATTTATTAAGCAATGGAATAAGAAATGAGTGAGCAGAAAAAAAAGAGAATTCTTATTATTGGTATTACAGGAGGATTAGCTCAGATCCTTGCTCGTCTTATTCTTAAAAAATCGGACGAATATGAAGTGCTTGGCATTGATTCAAGAAATACAAAAGATTGTCCCCAAATTAATGGCCTTGAATATCTGACTATGCGCTACTCTCGAGGCAATTTTGAGAACCTTTTTCGTAGTTATAATTTTGATGTGGTCTACCATCTAGCTCGCATCAGCCATAGTGCCAATTCAAATGAAGCCATTAGCAAGAGGCTCGATCTTAACCTGATGGGGACAAACAGAATCCTCAATCTATGTTTAAGATTTCATGTTTCGAAAGTTATTATTCTAAGTACTTTTCATGTTTATGGTGCCCTAGCGGATAATTCAGTTTTTTTACCGGAGACTGCTCCCCTAAAGGCCAGTATTCATTACGCTGAATTAAGAGATGTGGTAGAGATGGATCAAATTTGCACTAATTGGATTTGGCAACACCAGAAAGATTTAGAAACAATTGTTTTAAGACCTTGTAATATAATTGGGACTCAAATTAATAATGCCATTAGCAAGTTTCTCACTAGCCCTGTAACCCTAATGCCAATTGATTACAACCCTTCATATCAGTTTATTCATGAATTCGATATGGCCACAATTCTCTTCCGCTCTATTAAAGAACTTCCTCTGGGAGTTTATAACGTAAGCCCTGATGACTATATTACTTTGAAAGAAGCACTTGCTAGAACTGAGGGGAAGAAGATTCCTTTTCCCGTTTCATTAGGGAAATTTGTCAATAAAGCTATTTCACACTTTGGGATTTATATTCCTGATTATTTTATTGATTATCTTAAGTACACTTGTCTTATTGACAACTCTCAACTTAAAAAACATTTAGGTAATGACTTATGTCGTTTCAGTGTTCAAGAAACACTTGATTTAGTTTCAATGCGCTAGAAAGCAATTTCCAGAACTTCTTCTAATGTAGTTAGACCTGAGATGACTTTTTTAGCACAATTTACTCTAAAAGGGACAAACATGCCTTTTGTCTTATCCTTAAGTTCAGAGATCTCTATATTGGGATGAACAAGCTTTTGTATAGCATGAGTGTATTCAACTAATTCATATATACACATTCTACCCTGGTAACCCAATTGCTTGCACTCTTTGCAACCTTTGGCCTGATAAACAAACTCTGGCATAGGATATTCCTCGTCACCCAAAAGAATTTGCCACTTCTCTTTTGAAGTTGGAACTTTTTCTTTGCAGTGAGGACATAGTCTTCTGACAAGTCTCTGAGCTAAAACTGCCTTTAGAGATGAATTAATCAAAAAAGTAGGAAGACCTAAGTCGATGAGCCTTTGAATCGTGGCCAATGCACCATTCGTATGAAGAGTGGAAAAGACTAAATGTCCAGTCATTGAAGACTGTAAGGCCACTTCCGCAGTTTCGAGATCTCTAATCTCCCCTACCATAATAATGTCAGGGTCTTGTCTTAAAAAAGCTCGAATTGCGTCTGCAAATCCTAGTTTAATATAGTGACTGACTTGCATTTGGTTAAAAGCATCCACTGTCATTTCAATAGGATCTTCAACAGTGCAAACATTTACCTCATCTGTCGATACGACATTTAAAGATGTATAAAGCGTTGTTGTTTTCCCTGAGCCTGTGGGACCTGTCACCAAAATAAGGCCTTGCTTAGAATGAATAAGTCCATCCCAAACTTTTTTATCTTCATTTTCAAAACCAATAAAATCTAATGAACTATCTGCTACTTGATGATCAAAAATTCGAATGACCATTTTTTCGCCATAATAAACAGGGATAACAGAAATTCTCATTTCTACTTTTTTGCCGTTTTCTAAAAAACGCTTAATCCTTCCATCTTGAGGTTTTCTTCTCTCATCAAGCTTCATATCACCGAGAATCTTCAAACGGCTAATAACACTTAACATGTCCTCTGGTTCCATTTTATAGACAACCTTAAGTACCCCGTCGACTCGAAAACGAATTTGCCCTAGTCCTTTTTTTGGTTCTAGGTGAATATCAGAAGATCTTTCATTATAAGCATAACCGATGAGCCAATCGACAATTTTAACAATTGAATTATCATCATTTCCATAATTCTTTTGATGAGTTTTCTCCAATAACATATCCAACTCTTCAAACTTTCCTTCCCGGGCCAATCGTCTATGTTCCTTGCTTTTACCCGTGCCGATCTTTTTCAACTCTTGCTGAACTACAAAAACTTCATCCAAAAGTTGCTCAACTTGAGATGGGTTTGCAAATTTAACTTGAATTTTCTTTTTATTAACTTTTTCAAGTTCTTCCACCCAGCTTAAGTTATAGGGTTCACTGGTAGCGAATATGATTTCATTTTCTTTATTTTCAATCGGAATAATTTGAAGTCTTTTGGCATAAGCATAAGAAACAAGGCCAACTAAAGATTCTACTTTTAGGCGAAGTGAATCAATTCTTAAGTACTCAAGCTTTGACTCTCGTGCAAAAACTTCAGACAATTCATCAATAGAAAAAACCTTATTTCCATTTCTTCTATCTTGAATTTTGCTATCACTTAAAACTTGTAGGGGATGGTGTTTGCTTTTTTGGCTATTTTTCCTAATTTGAGCGGCCTTCACTTCATCAATAAGCTTGTTTTTTTCAAAGACCTCCAGCACACATTCCAGTGATAATTTTCTTGTCGGCTCAATCTTTTTCGCTGTTGCAACCATCTGCACCTTCCCTTAGGTAACCTATCGGAAGAACAGGGATGAAAAT
>CAYGUN010000100.1:0-9118 GCA_964353025.1 uncultured Bacteriovoracaceae bacterium | reverse complement strand
CGTTGGGGGCAAAGGCCAGTCCATTTTTATATTGCCTTCTTCCTGCGTGTTTTAGCCATGCATCGCCTACCCCTTTAGCGTTACCAGGAATTGGTTGATTTAAGAAAAGTTTTCTAATCTCATCGAAACTATACTTCTCTAGCTTATTTCGTTCTAAGACGATGTCATTTACTAATCGACACACTTGAACTTTACCGCCATCAGGTGCAACAAAATATTCAGCATTAATTTCTTTTACCCAATTTGGAATGTGCTCTTTCCAACTGTCTCGAGTCACGGCTCCTCCATATCATTTTCATGATTTTCAGTATTAAAATATTTTTCAAAGTCCATAATATTAAATCTTTGAATTCCAATCTGCTCAAAAAAGCTTTGTAATTCTTTAATTTCTTCACATAATTTAAAATTAAAAGTATGTGGCAACTTCATTAATTGACTGATGTTTATATAATCAAAGTCTCCTTTTAACTCTTTGCATATTCCTTTCATTACGGATTCATATTTTTTGAACTCGTGTGTTTTGTCTTGAGAGTAAAAATTGAAAACCCAGTAAAGTTGGTAAGCATCTCCTGTTTCAACAACAAAACTTGGACTTGGATAAAAATCATGAATGGATCTTAAAATGTCCCTTTTTCCTTTGAAATAATTAACTCTTCCATCTATTCCCGTTGAGATTTTTTTTAAATTCAAATGGCACCACATACTAGGAGTAAAGGAATTATTTTGGGTAGAGGTATCTAGAGAAATTGGAGTGAAATATATTTCACAATGGTCAATATTTTTTGTGATAAATTTCTGCATTTTATTGAACGCAAGGTGAGTATTTGTTAGGTCAATAGTTATTCTGTTCCTAAATTGGCCACATGATGAAATAGCAACCAATTTAAATTTTCCTTTCTGCCTGCAAAAAAATTCGCATAAAAATCCTAAAGCATAATCCGTTTTATCATATTTCATTTCTTTACTCCTTTGGGTACTTTGACTTCGTGTTCATTGAGCCAGTGTTTTAACTCTAACTTTGAAAACCTTATTAATCTTGGTCCTAGCTTGATGTGTGGAATGTGCTTTTTACTAACCAATGCGTAGAGAGTGCCGACAGGCAGCCCTGTAATTATAGCTGCTTGCTGATAATTAATAATTTGATCCATTTTCTTATTGTGCATATAAATCTCCTTAGGTAAGGAGTTTATAGATAATGTTGTACGAAAAAACAGTGCTCAATTAAATAGGGATTATATGACTACTAAAGAAAAATCTGGACGGCCGGAAGTTCAAATTATGGACCCTGATGGACTGTGGGTGGCGCTACTGAGGGCAATTGGCACGATTAGCTATTATGAAAAAAAAGTTAATGAAGCATCTTTAAAGAATATGGATATAAAGGATAGAATTAAAGAAACTAAACGTTTGAAAAGAGACCTTCATCCGTCACTAAAGTCTTTTATTATTGAATTCGACCGTCTTGTTGAAAAGTATACCTATGATGAACCAATGAAAGAGTTGCGAAATGCAAGGATCTATAACGAACTTCATGCAGAACTTTCTACAATCTATAAGAGTTTCAAAAATAATAAGATTTCAAAAGAAGAATATGAGCTAAATATATATGGGCTTACTGATTTTGAACTTATTGAAAATTTGAGCATATTCCAAATTGAGTCTTTAATTCTTACGAAGGAAAATATAAAAAGCTACGGAGGGCCATCTAAGGCGGCTACTCGTGTAATTGGAAATCTTTCAACTGTTCTAGGTTCTTCAAAAACCATCGAAAGACGCAAGTATGGGAACACAAGAGAAAATATTTGGATGCCGGAGTTTTGTATGGATATGTTAGATGTCGCACACGCTTTTAAACAAATGCTCATGTTTTGTGATGTTGAGAGCAGTAAGGTTGATTTGATATATAATTTAATAAAAGAGGATAGAGATAATAGATCTTCTTTATAATTATCTTGAGTTAGTTTGATGCAGGCAACCTTTTACACCAATCAACCTTCTCTTTTGTTTTACCGTGATATTCATAAGCAAGATTTGATTTCAATAAAACATCAGTTAGATTTTTGCCATCAATGTATACATCAGCGACTATTCTGAAATATTTTCCTCTACTAATGTTTTTTAAATCAATTTTCTTGGCACTCAGAAGAAGATTTTCTACAATTTTTTTCGCTTTATAACCCGCTTCTTTCTCACATTTGTTTTTTGTTCTGAGTTCTGGCGTATCTACTCCGTTTACTCTTATCGCAATATTTTTTCCAATTAATGGGTGTAGATTAGGGATATCAAAAGTAATAGTATCTGCATCATAATTTTTTATATATTTCACACAATAAAAATTTTTTTCATCGTGTATGCACTTATCATTGGAATAAGAGTTGTTTATAAAAATCGCTAATAGAATTAATGTGTATCTTTGCAAATTTGAACTCCTATTTTAATGAATTCATCTGTATCGGCTGGAATTGTGCCTTCTTTTTGAAGCTCTGAACCATCTAGCCAATCAGGATTAAGTTTTCTTCCTAAACCTCGAGCCGCTCCATTAATCGCATAATACTTATCGTCATATTTAATAAAAACCAAAGGCCGTCCGTTTTCTTCAGTACAACCGAGGGAGTGTTCTGAATGTTTAAATGGCCAGTTAGAAAATTCAGCACTTTTAACGATTTTATGATTATCAGGACTTGTGGCGGCTAAAATAAAAAGAAATATTATAAGTAATATAAACAAACCTCCTAAAAGAGCAAATATTTTCAGTAGGTTACGTCCATTTAATTCTTGGCCACTCATAGGCATCTCCTTTTAATACATAATATCGGTGGTACTACTTATCGGTGGTAAATAAGAAACTTTAACAGTGAGTATTACCAAAAATGATGAAAAGTATTTAAAGGCCTTGGGGTTGAAGCTTAGAAAAGTAAGAGAGTCTAAAGGTTGGACTTTAGAGTTTACTGAGGAGGCTGGTTGGCCATCTTGGAGGCATTTACAGAGAATAGAAAGTGGCAAAAATGTTACTATACTTACGTTAAAGAAAATTTCAGAACTTTATGAAATACCTTTGTCTGAAATATTAGAAAAGCTTTAATCTAAACTTTTATTTTCATGCCTTTGCATTGACCAGCTTGTATTCTCGCTCCAATCAACATCTGATTGCCTAGGGTCAATCAAACCATACTCATTCTTGCATATTCTGCCACGTTCTAAAGCTTTCTTAACTGCTTGATGTGTGCCACCAGGGAGATTTCTCTCTTTTCTGTATCTGGCATATGCTTTATTTGAAAGGCCCTTACTACTATCTTCCATTATACTATTATAGCAATTGATTCTAGAAGTGGCATGGGGGTAACCCTATAAAATCGTATGTCACTAGCTTGTTTCTGCGGTCTGCGCCACCTGCAGAGCGGTTTAGTTAGGAAGGACCCCTAGAAATATATACGAGTTCCTTTCTTATATTGATGCATTGTAAAATATAATGCATAATTATAATTACAAAAAACAATGCAAAATAGGCTTAGATGAAAATCGTAAAAGAGAAAAAAGATAAACGTCAGCGGACTGTTACGTTGCGTATATCTGAAGCTACAATGCAGAAGGTGGATGATATCGCAGAAAAAAATGAGATATCGAGACAGAAATTAATTGAATCAATCCTTGAACAAGTAATCAGAGATAAAAAATTTATATTAAAGATTGAAGAATAAAAAGGAAAAAAGATGGAACAGAAAATTGAGAGCTTTGGAGGACGAGATTTTTTTCTGAATATTATTGAAGAAAAAGATCTCTTAGGGTTGTCTAGTGGATATGAGGATGGAGCATTTCGAAATAATGGTCTGGCAGATTTGATGTTTAATGCATTACCTGAATTCGCACTTTCATATTCTGAAATTGAATCAATAAATCCTAAAAATCTGATGGAACGATTGCGAAAAGCAGTTAAGACGATTTATCAGACAGAAAAATTTAAGGGGCGAGGTGAATTTGGAGAGCTCTTGCTTCACTTAGTTTTGCAAGATTTTTATGGCTCGGTACCGGCCATATCTAAAATTTATTATAAAACAGGAGTTAATGATACAGTTAAAGGTTTTGATGCAGTTCATGTGGTCCCAATGGGAGGGGACACATTGAGTTTGTGGCTTGGTGAAACAAAGTTTTATACTTCAATATCAAATGCAATTTCAGATGTAGTGAAAGAATTAGATTTACATTTTAAAACGGACTACTTGAAGAATGAATTTCTTTTGATTACAGGTAAAATAGATAACACTTGGCCTTATGCTGATAAATTGAAGTCACTTGTTGATCCAAAAACTTCGCTAGACAATGTATTTGAAAGGTTGGTTGTGCCTGTTTTATTAACGTATGAAAGTAAAACAGTAAAGTCGCATATGATAGATTCGAGTGCCTACAAAGTTGAGTTAGAGAAAGAGCTTAGAAAATATAATGAACTTTTTAAAAGTAAGGGTCTTCCTGATAAAATTGAAATTAAACTAATCCTGGTACCAATTCATACAAAGAAGGATTTAAGTACGATATTAAATGAAAAGCTAACCCAGTTGCAAACTGCATTATGAATAATAAATCTAAATTTGAGATGGATAGAAATGAGGTCTTTGAGATACTCAAAAGTATTAGTTTTCTAAAAGAGAATAGTTCTGGGCTCGTCGAAGCGAGAAAGTTAGTAATTACGTTGCTAGAAAATATTGAGAATATAGATAAGGACTTACAGGCCCCAGTTAAGGATTCTCTGGCATCTCTAGGATATTTCCCATATTTAGCTAATTTTACCGATAATGATTTAAGAGCATCTATTGGAGTTGAATATCATCGTTCAGATTCCCTAAAAGATATTATTTTGCACAGAGAGCAGTTTCAAGTTTCTGAATTAATTAACTCTGGGCGAAGTGTTATTTTGAGTGCTCCAACAAGCTTTGGAAAAACACTACTAGTTGAAGAGCTTGTTGCTAGAAAGAAATATAAAAATATTGTAATCATTGAGCCAACTCTTGCTTTGATTGATGAAATAAGAAATAAGATGAAAGCATATGAAGATTTTTATAAAGTTGTATTTTCTAAAAACCAAACTCCTGCTGAACGAAATATTTTTCTTCTTACACAAGAAAGGCTCATCGAATTTCCTAATTTACCATCAATAGATTTTTTTGTAATTGATGAATTTTATAAGCTCAGCTTTAATTCTGATGAAAGGTCTGACACTTTAAATCACGCATTTTATTTATTGATGCAAAAAACTAAGAAGTTCTATTTACTTGGGCCGCCCATTAATTCAATTCCGTCAGGTTTTATGGAAGCTTACAACTGCGACTTGTTAATAAAAAATTTTGAAACAGTTAATATCACAATCAAGGCTGTAGGGAAAAAAAGCCCCGCTAATTTGTATAAACTAATTACAGAGTTTGAAGAACCAACAATGGTATACTGTAAAGGACCACGTTCATGTGAGACTCTTGCTATTAATTTTTTATTAAAAAATCCTAGTTTAATTGAAACAAATGAGAATAATTCAATGATTGAATGGATTAATGAAAATATACACGAAGATTGGAGCTTAGGGAACCTTCTGAAACATCAGGTCGCTTTTCACCATGGAGGTCTGCCGAGGCATATAGGCAAGAATATAGTCAATGGGTTTAATAAAGGAAGTATCAAATATTTGTTTTGCACCACCACATTAATAGAAGGAGTAAATACTTCGACTAAAAATGTTGTTGTATATGATGATAAAAAAGGCACCAAGTTATTAACCATGTTTGACTTAAGAAACATTTCAGGACGTGCGGGAAGAATGAATCAATATTTGAGCGGGAATGTATATATGTTTGTTCCAATGCCAAGTGAATCAAGTGATGTTGTAGATATTCCTTGGCATACACAAAATGAGATTTCTGATTCCTTGCTTGTTCAAATCGATGAAATAGACCTAAAGCCTGATTCTAAAGCTAGAATAGAAGATATTCTTAAAAATCCGTATATAGATGCAGAAACAATAAAAAATAATTCAAATGTTACCCCAAGAGGGCAAATTTCTTTGGCAAAAAAACTTAGGGAAAACCCTGAACTTCATAATAGTTTAAGTTGGACTTCTTATCCTAACTGGACAGAGCTATTAGTTTCTTGTGAGTTGATTTGGGAGTATTTATTAAGACGAGGCGAAAAACAGGTAATGGTGGATGATTTACTTTCAGGAAAACAGTTAGCATATTTAACAAACAGATATAGAATTAAAAAACTTCCTAGATTATTGATCGCAGACTGTTTAATTAATGATAAAAAAGCAAATGTAGATAAAGCAGTATCTTCAACAATGTCTCTTGTTAGAAAGTGGTTTGAATTTCGTCTTCCTAAAATGTTGATGTCTTTGCATAATATACAGATAAAAGTTTATACTGAAATGGGGCTCAAACCAGGGAATTATAAACTTTTTGCAGGAGAGCTAGAGAATGGATTTTTGCCTCCAGCAATATCAGTCTTGAGAGAAATGGGTGTGCCAGCTGAGCTCGGGAAAAAATTGGTAAATATTGCCAATGTTTCGCCTGATGTAAGCGTTGATGAATTAATTAAAACTATAAGGTCTAATTTGGATTATTCTCATTTCACTGAATATGAAAAAGAGTTACTCCGAAATGTGTAGATGTATATAAATGGAGGTTACCATTGGATGATAATGATCTTGTTATTGTAGTATTGGGTGTTCGCTTAGTTTTGACAGCGGGAGCTTTGTGGCTCATTTTTTGGGTGTTTAAATCTGGATTTAAATTGATAACAGAAGGAATGGGCAGCAACAAAGAAAAATCACAAATCCACTTAAAATATGAAGAAAAATTTAATATCAAGGTATCAACTGGAACAATTGGTGCTTTTTGTTTGGCATCTGCAGTTGTTATGTTTATTTTTACTTCAGTTTTTTTTGTTCCCAAGTTAAAAATAAATGGAAGGGAAGTATCTTTACTTCAATTCGGAAAACCAGATCTCTCGATAGCCGCGTATGATTTGCCGGCAATTGATATGAATAAGAAAAATGAGACTTCGTACAAAGATTTTCTTACTGCGATGTTTAGTAAGGCTTTGTCTGCTAAAAATACAATGTTATTGTCTTCAGGTAAAAAAGAGTCTGGCATTGAGCATTTTTTGGTAAAAGATGAAGTGGGAAATGGAAACAATTTATTAGAAATTAGCGCAATGGCTACAGTAAATGATTCTAAAGCAATTTTAAAATATCGTCCTGTAGAGCTTAATGGAAAGTTGAAATTTGTACCCATTGAAATTCAAGCGATAAATTGCAGCCAAGAAGCCAATAGCAATAGATGTGAGAGTATACAGAGTACTATTGACGAAATAAAAGAAGAAGGCTTTCAGTCCTATACTGAGAAAGAGAAAGGTTGGTAGATTTTTTAATTGGTTTGAATTTTCGGCAGCAGAACAGTCACTATTGGCAGCAAGCCGAGTAGCGCGCTGTAATTTCGTGTAACATTTAAAAAGAGAAGAACTGATAACTACTGGAAATTTCTTGTTAATAAAATTAATAAATTAGGTAATAAAAAAGCCAATCTCGAAATTGGCTTAAAGAAAAATGGGGTGGCTGACGGGGCTTGAACCCGCGACACCTAGAATCACAATCTAGTGCTCTACCAACTGAACTACAGCCACCACATGAGATACATAAATGCATCTAAACTTGAAAGGTATTTATAAATGCTGGAAGTTTTATAGTCAATGAGATATCGAAATCAATTGTAAATATTTTTTATTGTATTAAATATGTCAAAAACTGGACAAGGCATGACGTTTTGCGTTTTAATACAATTGCGTATTAACTTAAACTCCAAAACGGGGGGATTTATGAGAAATATCAAGTACATACTTTTAGCTGTTGTTGCTGTCTCAAGTGCTTTTGCCAATGATATAGGTCTTTCAACACACCCATTTACTTTGAAGAACAAAGTTCTTAACACAGAACTTGATTATATTGGATCAAACGGAACGGGAACTGGTGTTTCAGCTCGTTATTTTCAAAGACTTGATTCAAAAATAAATTTTGATGCTGGTTTTGGTGTGAATAGCGGTGATAGAGAAAACCGCATTTTTGGTGGTGTGGATTATGTTCTTTTCCCAGACTATGGTAACCAACCAAGAGTTTCAGTGAAAGGTCTTTATTCTTACTCAAAGGAATTTAACAATAGCGTTCATATGCTAGGGTTTGCTCCTACTTTATCGAAAGGATTTAATGTTTCAGGACGTGAAGTATTTCCTTTTGTTGCTATCCCGCTTCAGTTAGCTCTGAACTCGGATAAAAGTAGTTTTGAAACAGTTAATAAATTAAATATTGGTGCAACTGCTCGTATGCCATTTCAAGGGTATGAGAATTTAACAGTTAACTTTGAAACTCAATTTGATTTGAGAAATAGCTATAATGCTGTAGCTCTTGGTATCGCGTTACCTATCAACTAAGTTTTTGCTATGAAAATTGTCTTTTCCGACTTTGATGGGACTCTGACCAATAAAGGAATGTTGAGTCCCCATTTCTTTGAGATCATGGATCTCATTCAAAAAAATAATAGTGAATTGGTTATTGTTTCAGGCCGCTCTATTTCATGGGGCCATTTTCTTTTAACTCACTTTCCATTAGAAGCTGCCATTATGGAAGGTGGTGGAGTAATCCTTCTAAAGGATAGTTCTGGAAATATCGTGGAAGATCTTCTTTTGCGTGAGGACGATTTACTAACTTTGGATGAAGTCACGGTAAAGCTCATCACTCAATTTCCTAATTGCCCACTTTCCGCGGACTCTATTGGTAGAAAAACGGATAGGGCCATAGAACTTAAATCTGTATTGGATGGAAGCCCAGAGCTTTTAGATGAGGTCTCGGCCTTTTTAAAAGAAGAGGGAATGACCTTCTGTCGATCGGACGTGCATTTGAATTTCTGGGTAGGCGAGCAGACAAAATATAAGGCCATTGAGAAATTTATTACAAAATACAGAACGAATATTGGACTTGATGATGTGATCTATTTTGGAGATTCACTAAACGATGAGTCTGCTTTTGAAAACCTGCCTCATTGTGTGGGAGTTTCCAATATTAAGCGCGTTCTAGAGACCTTAAAGC
>CAYGUN010000099.1:0-9142 GCA_964353025.1 uncultured Bacteriovoracaceae bacterium | reverse complement strand
GAGAGATAGCGGTGCCGATTACTCAAAGGAAATCGAAGGAGTAAAGGCCATAGGCGATTATAAAGTCGAGTTTAAACTCGCGAAAGCCTTCCCTCAATTTCTCTACGCCTTTGCTATGCCCATTTCCTATATCGTTTCAGAGAAAATTGTTAATTGCTATAAAGATGAATTCTTAAACCACCCTATTGGAACAGGTCCCTATAAACTTCAAGAGCATCAATTCAACCATAAAATACTTTATACTAAAAATACTGACTATGCCCTCAGGCATGGCCATCCTCTCCCAGAAATTGAAAAAATAGTGAGCCACATTATTGTAGAAGATCAACCTGCTTGGCTTAAGCTGCGTAAGGGTGAGATTGACTTTATGAAGCTTAAGAACACTCACTATTTTGCTGCAGTTGATGATAAGGGAGAACTCAAAGCAGATATTGTAAAAGATAAGATGATCATTCATCCCTTGCAAGAATTAGACATCACTTATTACGGCTTTAACATGAAAGATAAAACTCTTCAGAACAAAAACTTAAGAGCAGCCCTTTCTCTTGTGTTTAATCGTGAAAAAACCAATGCTCTTTTCTATAAAGGCAAGTCAATTACTGCCCATGGAATTATTCCCCCTGGAGTGGCAGGCTTTGATCCTGATTATAGAAACCCTTATGTTGAATATGATATTGAAAAAGCTCGAGAGTATCTTAAAAAATCGGGCATTAAGTCACTGGAATTAAATCTTGAAATCCTCTCTGACACTCAATCAAGACAGAGGGCCGAGTTTTATAAGAGTCAGTTAGAAAAAATTGGGCTGAAGCTCAAATTTAATATTAACACCTGGCCCGAGCTGATTAAGAAAGTAAATACCGCTTCTGCCCAGATATTTGATATGTCATGGTATGCTGACTACCCTGATGGTGAAAATTTCTTACAACTTTTGTACGGGCCAAATAAAGCACCAGGGTCAAACAACTTTAATTATAGTAATCCTAAGTATGATGCTCTTTTTGAGAAAGCCTCCATTATGAATGCATCCAGTGAGCGAGATAAACTTTACGTGAAACTTTCAAAAATGATAAATGAAGATATTCCTTTTATTCCAGGGTTTCATCGGATGAGTTTTTTCTTATCCCACCCTTGGGTCAAAAATTATAAACCTTCAATTTTTCCGTTTGGTTATGAGAAGTATTTGGAGATTGAGAAATAGGTCTGGAGCTATAATCCAGACCTACTACTTATTTTCAATCTAGAACCGGACATCAGTGCATTGCCCCTGTTCATCAAACCACATTTCTACTCTTCTTTCTAAGTCCTTGAGTCTGAATTTATCTTTCTTGCACTTAAGCCTTTCACTACCAAGTTCTTGATTATCTATAGGCTCAAGGATCCCATACTTCATCTGGCCATTATCATATCGAGACATTACAAACATATTAAACAAAATATCATTTATATACTCCCTAGTCATTTCAGGGTAAACCTCTTTATAAATGCCTAGTCTATATGGACAAACTCTGGATTCCATATCTAGGCAAGAAATATTTGTACCTGCGGGGTAATGGGCAAGCTCTTCTTGATCTTTTAATATTGTTATTTTAAATTCATCCGATTTAACTAACTGAAGAGTATTATTCATAAAATGAAGTTTCATCTGCCGATCTTTGTATTGGCGCTCTTCTTTCAACTCATATTGAATTACCCCTTCTTGTTTTGTTGCAAATGAAAAACCTGGTATCCTATGATCGCTTCTTTCCTCAAGCTTTAATTGAATAAGTTCATTCTTATCGGAAAAATAATATTCACTTTCCCCGGTATTATAAACTTGGAAATCTTTTCCTTTATTCAATGAAAAAAACTCGCTGTCCAATGTTCGATAAGGTGATTCTTTAGCAATTTTTTGTATCCGACCTGTATCAGCTTCAATATAAATATAAACGCTTGAATTATCCCCTTCTACATTATAAGAAAAAGATCCATCTGAAGTTTTTACTTTACAGCTTTTTTCACAAATAAGTTTAACGTTCTCGTCTGATGAAGAGAGAGAAAGTGTCTTTGCTTCTATCTCTATATTCATATTTGTTAAATAAATTTTTGTTTTAAAGGAAGCCCCTTTTGGATTTGAATGAATGATAACACTTGAATTCTTCTCTAAATCTTCGCTATAATTGTAATTCTTAATTTCGTGCCATCTTTCCACTTGGTACTCAATTCCTTCTATTACTCCATACCAAACACTGCTTTCTCCTCCTTTCAATACATCACGGATTTTCCAAGCTTCATCCTTACTTCCAGCATTTCTATAAATTGCTTGACCTCGCTGAAGTTTCACTCTCCCTATCCCCTCAATATTTAAAACTGTATCCAATGCTAAATTATAATGCCAAGTTTTTGTTCCATAACTGTACACCTGATAATGAACATTCACTCCGTACACATTGTATATATTTTCGGGGTAGGCTAAGTTATAAAAAGCTGCCATTACTAAATAATCCTCTTTACTCACATCATCCATATAATCAGAACAAACAAGATAATTAAAAAATCTAATTCCATCTGATGTTGGTCGTTCTTTTTCCACTTCTTCTTCTAATAATAGTTCATGAATAATTGTCCCCACTTTATCTTCATAAGAAAATTTAGAAGAATTATAAATATCTCCCGCTATTAAAACCTTAGGATCTCCTGGGTAAATTTCACTACGACTTTGTTGATAAGCAAGAGGTACTTCATAGCAATTTTCCCCTAAACTTTTTTTCAAATTATAGTCTGAGTCCTTCGCGTCTGGAATCTCTCCTCTCTCAACGATTCGAAATAAAGGAATTTTCCCACTTTCTCTCTCTAAATACCTCTTTAATAATCGCTCTGAACGAGAAGTATCAAATTTTTCTAAATTACGTAAAACTGTAATGACATTTTTCTCAACACTTAATTTAGGATTAAGATTTATTTTATACTTATTTTTCTTTACTCTTTTTTCATAGAAATCTAATAATTCAGCAGAAACAATCTTAGGCTCCTTTCCTTTAGCATAGACTATTTTTCTTAAAGTCTTACTCGTTTTTTGAGACTGTGATGAATAAGTCTTTTGTTTATTTTTATGGTCTACTTCTACTCCACTTTCTGCTTCAGAGGTTTCAGTCCAAACTTCTTCAATTACAGGTTTGTCGTAGCAAACAATCGCATCAGCTCCATTGCCTCCACCTTTACCGGCAAAAGCACTTAGACTCATCAGTGTTAAGATTAATAATTTCATTTTTTACTCCTATTGGTTATTTCATAAAATTGCATTGAAAGACAATAAACTGAATTTTTGGTTTTATGTTGACTTGATTCAAAATCAAGTTGATGTCTAAAATCGCGCATCTTCTCTTTAAATTCGGGAAGCCTGCTCTTATCGATGGCAAATACATTTGAAGCCATCTCTCTATTTCCTACTGATTGCTCATATAAAGCTTCCGTGGCCTTTTTCATAAGTTGCGTATGAAATTTCTTTAAGGACATAGATGGAATATCACTGGGGGTTTCTAAAAACTTAAATTTATCCTTTAGAGTGCCATCCACTTCTTCTAGCAGTCCCAACTCTTTCATGCGTTCAATTGCATCTTGGGTCTCGTTTTCTGTAATTGATAAAACTTCAGCGATCCATGAAACATCACTTTGAAAATCTTCGAGATAAGTTAACTCTAAAATCGCATAATGATACCAATCAGAGATGACTTTAAAGAACTCTAATTGAAGTTCATTGAAAACTTTTGAGGCCCCTTTATACTGGAGTGCTTTTTCTTTAAATTTATTTCTCTCACGAAAACTTCTGGCATGCAGTGAACCCACTGAGTGACAGAACCATTTTTTCTTTTTCTCATCTAGCCTTAGGATTTGAGCAATAGACTCTGCACATTCAATAGAGAGTCCTTGTTTATTGTTTAGCACTTGAGATAAGCGAGAGGCAGGTAACCCAATATCACGAGCAAATGCACGAAGTGAGTAAGAACCATTAATTTGCCTTCTTTTTTCTAGCTCTTCTTTTAAAATGTCGTGATAGCTCGCGTATTGCATGAAGGGTTTATAGCGATGAGTTTTGCGTTGAGCAAGTATTCACGAAACAAAGTGTTCTGTGAAATGCGATACGTATAACTATTGCATATTAGGTCTTAAAAACTGTATATTATTACAGTTTTAAGACCTAATACTCTCCATCATGGCCCTGCTTTATTTACATTCAATGTAAACTGCTTTTTTTTACAGTTTTATTAGATTTTCATTAAACTTGTCTTATCTTTAAGGCGATATATCACAATAACTGTATTTTATTACAGTTATTGTGATATTATCAATCTGTCTCTTTTAAGTAGAAGAAGGTGGTGGTTATGTATAGTGAGCTAAATGAACAAGCAATGGCCCAACTAATCCAGCAAACAAGAAAGCAACTTAATTTAACTCAAATGCAATTGTCTGAGTTATCAGGCATTGCTGAAAAAACACTTATTAAGATTGAAAAAGGTGAAATGAATATTAATTTTCAAAGCCTCCTTGCTGTTATGCAGGCCTTAGGAATCAAGCTATGGATCAAAAACAATTAGTTTATGTTTATTTAAATGAACAATTCGTGGGTGAACTTAGTAGAGAGGGAGACAATTACTATTTTGAGTATGATGATAGTTATCTCCTTGAGGAAAACTTTCCTTTAAGCCAGTCGTTGCCCAAAGAACAAAAAACATTTACATCCTCCAAGCTTTTTTCTTTTTTTGAAGGACTCTTAAGTGAAGGATGGTTAAAAAAAATCCAACAGAGGCAACAAAAAATAGATGAAAAAGATAGCTACACTCAATTGGCCAAAAATGGAGCAGAACTTATTGGAGCAGTTAGCATCAGAGGAGACAAGCTATGATATGCTTGATTTGCCTCACCTCAGTCAGCAAAAGCAAGTTTAATTGCTATCATGAGAAATGCTTTCGCCATTTATTTAATACTACTGCCATTAGTGAAATTCTTCCTTTCTCTCGAACTGAGTTTTTTCAAGAAAAAATCAAGACAGCGAGCCAAAGAATTAGTATTTCAGGAGTTCAACCTAAGCTTGCTCTGAAAATAGAAAATAAAAAAATTGATGTGGCCACAGCTGGTTCAACTCATATTATTAAGCCTTCCCCTGAAGAATTCTCTCAAGCCGCAGAAAATGAGCACCTCACAATGCTGCTATCTCAAAAATTTGGTATTGAGACAGCGGTTTGTGGGCTCATGAAAATGAAAAATAATGAACTGGCCTATATCACTAAGCGCTTTGATATTGATTTTAAACTTAATCAAAAAATTCACCAAGAAGATATGATACAAGCAATGGATATACATCCTGCTATTTTTAGTAATGCTAAGTACGAGGCCAAAAGCTATGAAGATATTTGCCATTTTTTAAAAAAAACCACTGGAGGCCTTGCTCTGCCTTTGCAATTCATAACACGTCTCATTTTTAATTTTCTTATAGCTAATAATGATTACCATCTAAAAAACATTAGTATTCAGTACCGTAGAAACTTACCGGGAATGATTAAACTTACGCCTCAATATGATAGTCTCAATACTACCATTTATGGATTACAAGATAGTGAGCTGGCCTGTCCTCTTTTAAAAGGCAACGATGGCTTTTCGGCTTCTCATGATAAATATGGTTTTCACAGTAGATATTGCTTTCAAGAACTGGCCAAAAGGCTCCAGATTAATCAAATTGCCATTACCCGAATTGAAAAGAAAGTTATAAAGCTTAAACCTCTTTTTTTAGAGACTATTCAATCAAGTCATCTTAACGAAGAATTAAAACAGAAATATAAAAAAGTATATGAAGAAAAATTTAATAAATTTTTTGTGGGAGTGTCCTAAATACTGTGCTTTAGACTAACTGAGTTATTCAAGTCACACTTATAACTATAGGAGTTTGATTATGAACACAGAACAACAGTCCCAAAACCCGCTTGCCAACATTCAAAACCTTGATGATTTATTTGCTGAAAATGGCATTGTCCAAAACCTTGTTAAATCAACAGTTGAGACAATCCTTAAAGGCGAACTTGAAGACCATTTGGGTTATTCTTATCGGCAAAAGAAAGGGCCATCTTCAAATCGTCGTAATGGCTCTTATAAGAAGGCCATAAAGACTTCTGCTGGCAAGGTAGAGTTTGATATTCCAAGGGACAGAGAAGGCTCATACGAGCCTAAATTAATCCCCAAGTACGAAGGTATTAACTCCAAGCTTGAGGAATCTATTATTTCTCTATACGGCAAGGGGATGAGTACGAGAGAAATTTCTTCTCACCTAGAAGAGATGTATTCAGGAATAGAGATTTCACCGTCAATGATTTCAAAAATTACTGACAAGATCCTTGATTCGGCCAAAGAATGGCAAGCACGTCCACTTGATGAGATTTATCCCATCATTTTCTTTGATGCTATTCACTTCAAAGTCAGAAAGGTTTGAGGATATCAGAAAGCTCATTTACACAACCAACATCATTGAAAATGTTCATCGCCAGATGAGAAAGGTCACGAAGAATCGCTCTATCTTTCCAACGGATGATTCCCTTTTCAAGTTACTTTATCTTGTGAGCAAAGATATTTCTAAAAAATGGAATACCCCTAAATGGAACTGGGGCATGATTATATCTCAACTTTCGATTTATTTTGAGGGAAGAATCAAACTTGATTTAATGTAAATGCTGATCCTTCGGGGCCATGCTTTAACAAGCCTGAGATACTAACTCAAATTGAAATAAGTTCTTCATTCTTACAACTCGATGGAAGTATTTTAGTCAGTACAGACTTACATAAAAAAGGGGCTCAGATCATTCTCCTTGCCCCTTTATATCTAAAATTTTAATTATCTGATTGATACTCTATTTTAACAAATTATTTAACTGGAACACACTTATGATAACTTGTTTCACCTGTATTACAACCGTTGATATAGCCATCAGCACAAATCATTGCTATTTCAAACCCACATTCCAAACCATAGTTTTCAAGGTCTCTGCCAACCCAACATGAATACTGTGTTCCGTAACCATTAAAGAAAGCCCCTCTCGATTTCCATCCATTAATAAGCTCTGGGTTAGTAAAGTTAAAATATTCAATTAATAAGTTCTTTAACCCTTTTTTGTCTACTGGTTCATTTTCATAAGACTTACGAAAGCACACACTTGCTTGAGGTGGATTAATTTTTTCTAAGCTTTCTTCTTTAACATACTGACAACCTTCAAAATTGGAATAAGTTCTACCAGAAGATGTTGAATAAGATGAGTTGAAAGACATTGAGATGGGTGTAATAATATATCGACTGTCATTTGAAGTGTACTTTTCAATTTCTTTCTCTAACTTTGCTAACACTTCACCTGATGTTACACCTTTTTTACATATTTTTTTTCTGCTTGTAAAAGACTGAAAAACTTCTCCATCCCTACTTACTAATTTTAATGAAAGTGCAGCTCTATTATTCAAACTAAGAAACTTGCTTGATTTAGTCCTATCTTGAACTTCTAAGGCCCATCCTTCAGAGTTAAAATTTGTTTTATAATTCAAGAAGTCATTAGAGTCCCTATAAGGAGTACCTTCTAGTTTAAATGACATTTGAACTGGAATACTTGCACAGCCACTTGAATTTACTTTTACTTCTGAAAATTGAGAGTGAGCTAATTTGATTGAAGCAAATTGCTCAAAGTTGCAATTATTATATTTTCCACTAAGCTCATAAGTAACTTCAGCACCAAAAGAAGCAAAGCTAAGGAAAAGCATTACTGGCATGAATTTTCTAAACATATCTTCCCTCCAATAAGAATAAATTAAAAACTTAACGAAGGTTTATTACATTTTTTTCAGGATAGTGTCAAAATTGCATAGTAATTACTACAGTAAATAACAGGTGTAAAAATGGATTTGACTGACTCTGACATGGCGGATAAATTGAGGCTTCAACCATCGGCTTGAATATCAGGAAGTCGGTCAAAGCACAAAATCCGAGACAGTCCCTTTTTTGTCGATGCTTAATCATTGCCTAGGGTCTGTGGCCTTAATGACTTCTTTGTCTTGATGAAGATCAAGAAAGTTAACTAACTCTTTCAAGTGAGAGAAGTCATAAATTTCACGCAGCTGCATCCAGTCCAAGAGACAATAAAGCCAAATATGCTCCACGCTCCAGGAAGTACTATCTACTTGGCATCTTTCATTAAAAACTTCTAAAACTCTTTGAATGCGACTTATTTGATTTTGAGCTAGAGTGGATTTAAGTTCTGCATCCACATTAAATTTCTTCATCTGAAAGGCGAGAATCCCTGCGTCACTCGCTTCATTAATAAGAGTTAGATATTTTTTCTCTTCAATAGTAAAAGGCGTATTTAGCAGATGCTCAGTAATAAGCATTGAATCCCAAATTACTTTAGCTCCATCAACCAAAATAGGAAGCTTTACGATGGGAGAAAACTTTGCAATTTTCTTCCTGTCATTTTCTTCAAAAACATTCACTTGCTCAAACTGGTAGTCTTGATTGTGAAGAAGCACTCGGATTCTTCTGACATAAGGAGAGGTGGTTGAGCCTAATAATTTAATCATTTTTATACCTTAAAAACCTAAGATTGTTTCTCATAAACTTTATCTTGCATTGAATATTCAAATCTGTAAAACGACTCCATAAAAAAGGGGCCTTTAAAAAGGCCCCTTTTTACAGTTTTTTATAATTCTATTTTACTTTTTTTTCTTAGTAACTTTTTTCTTGGCGACTTTCTTTTTTGCCACTTTTTTCTTCGCAACCTTTTTCTTGGCGACTTTCTTTTTTGCCACTTTCTTCACAACCTTTTTCTTTGCAACTTTCTTTTTTGCTACCTTTTTCTTGGCCACTTTTTTTGCAGGTGTTTTCTCTGCTTTCTTTTCTGACTTTGCCGCCACTTTTTTCTTCTCCGGTGTTTTGGCCACTTCTTTCTTAGTCGATTTTTTATCAGGGTTTATATATTGAACAACATTAAATTCTTCTATTTTTTTCTCTGTTTTGACTTCTTTGGTATCTTTCCAATTATTTTCTTCTAGTTGCTTATACTCTTTCAAAAGTACTTGATAAAACTCGTAAGAATCTTCTGGTTTTAAATCCTTAAACTTATCATAAAGCCTCGTCCAAACA
>CAYGUN010000098.1:0-9155 GCA_964353025.1 uncultured Bacteriovoracaceae bacterium | reverse complement strand
CTTCACATCAGATATCAAGAGAAATCTCTTATCCTACAATCTGTTAATAAAAAAGCCTATATTGAATTTTATGTTTCTCTTTACCAACCAGACCAGATTGAAGTATTTTCAGGTAAGAAAAAAATTGGGCATATTACAACTGCTTCCTATCCGATTAGACAGGGTCGAGAGTCCCACCTCATTGATTACTCTTGCGCCCCCTACCAAGTAAAAGTAAAAGGCCTAGAGGATGAATTTCTTTCTATTGGATGTCGGAGTTCTCGCATTGGAAATGTTGGTAACGAAAAGAGGATGGTCGAAATTCTTTGGACATCTGCTAACTACCGCTTAATTGATGGTTCTAAGGCCCCTTATATCTCTGTCTTTTTAGAGAGTCACCCTATAAAAACGAAGGTCATAAATGTACATACTCAAAAAATCTCTTATGTTGAGATATCGGCCAGCATACCGAAAAGGGCCCACCGAATAAATACAGCAATTGGGCTAGGTCCATACAGTATGACTACAACTAGTGCCAATAATCTAAGAAAAGAAAATGAAATTGTTCCAGCACTTATGCTCTACGGAAAGCTTGATATGAATGATGAAAATTCTTTGCGCTTTTTTGATGCACTTATGTGGCAAAAGTCATTATTTAATAATCTCGGAATATATTATGCCTATGACTTAGCTCTTATTTTAGATAGAAGGCTTCTCTTTACCGCTCTCATTGGGGTTCAGCACATTACTTATCGTTTTGATACATCGGTTAGTACTTATGAAGAAGTCATGCTTCCCCAGGGAATTGAAATGATTTATAAACATGCCTTTGGACTTAAAAATTACTCTTTAGTTCTTGGAGGCTTTGTCGACCCAGGGAACTCAAATCGTTATCGAAATGTTTGGCTTAGATTTGGAAAAAAATTTTTCTGGGAGCTTAACTATCTTTCCTGGCAGTACGGACAGAATGAAGATGAAAGTGCCGCAATGTGGGGATTGTCAATTGGATTTCCTTTTCTTTCTTTATTCTAAATGATAGGTTTACCGACATGAAACTCAACCAATTTATTGATCATACTTTACTAAAGCCAGAAGCAACTCGAGAACAAATTAAGACTCTTTGTGAAGAAGCAAAGCAACACCAATTTTTTAGTGTTTGTGTTAATCCACACTATGTTAAAACTGCGGCTGAATTCCTAGGCAGCAGTCATGTCAAAACATGTAGTGTTATAGGCTTTCCTCTTGGGGCCAATACAACAGAGATTAAAAAAGCAGAAACGATACAAGCAATAAAAGATGGAGCTGTTGAAATTGACATGGTTATAAATATTGGAGAATTAATTAATCTCAATAAAAATTTTATTCAAAATGAAATAGTAGAAATTGTAAAAATATGTCATGAAGCGGGAACAATTTTAAAAGTTATTATAGAAACCTCTCTTTTAAATGAAGAGAAAAAACTAATGGCCTGCAAAGCCGTAAGTGAAGCAAGAGCCGATTTTATTAAAACGTCCACAGGTTTTTCTACAGGCGGCGCAACAATAGAAGATGTTATATTATTAAATGAGAATACATCATCTACTGTTAAAGTTAAGGCCAGTGGTGGCATCCGAACACAAGAAGATGCAATTAGAATGATAGAAGCGGGAGCAAGTCGACTAGGAGTAAGCTCTGGCGTGGCCATCTGTAGTGGTAAAGAGGCAAAAGGAAATTATTAATGAGCAAACTTATACTAGCTAGCACATCAATCTATAGGAAAAAACAATTGAAAAGGATTATTCAAGAATTCCAACTTGTAGCCCCTCAAATTGATGAAGATGATTTCAAAAATCATATTACTGTTCCAGAGCTACTTGTTGAAACTTTGGCAGAAGAGAAAGCCTCCACCATTTTAAAGCAATTTCCTGATTCAGTTATTATTGGGGCCGATCAAGTCGCAAGCTTTGAAGGCGAGGTGTTAGGAAAGCCTGGTAGTTACGAGAAGGCCCACGAGCAAATACAAAAACTACAAGGACACAAACATCACCTACTTACTTCTATCTGTATTTTAAGCAAGTTTAGAAAAGAAATTTATACTGATAATACGACTCTTTTTATGAAGAATCTTTCAAATGATCAAATTAGTAATTATCTTAAACTTGACAAACCTTATGATTGTGCTGGGTCGTACAAGATTGAAGAACATGGAATTAATTTATTTGAAAAAATTGAATCTCAAGACCAATCTGCTATTATAGGTCTTCCTCTTATTAAACTTTCACTCCTACTGGAAGAGTTTGGCTTTGTCTGTTTCGAAAGTTAGCGAATACAAAAACATCGATATTTAAGAAGCCTTTCTTGCTTTTTGTCCTTCTGTCGAATAAGGATAGATCTCTTCAAAAGTTTTTGTTCTAGACATACTTACCCGCCTTAAAACATGATGCCTCTTGAGTTCTTGATGATCCTTCATACCACCTGCAGCAATTAAATCTTCAAAACTTTTAATAACTTCTTTATGAAAGTTATAAATCCTCTTTGATTTAATCTCTACATCAATGGCCCGCGATAAGTCGTTATTCTGAGTTGCAATTCCTACTGGGCAGTGATTCGTATTACACTCCAAAGCTTGAATACAGCCCAATGCCATCATCATCCCTCTGGCACTATAGCAAAGGTCTGCTCCCAGAGCGATGGCCCTCACCAAGTGGAAAGAAGTTACTATTTTTCCAGCTGCCATTATTTTAATATGTTGCTTGAGGCCATATTCAATAAGAGTATTATAAACAAAGGCCACTCCATCTTTCATAGGAGTTCCAACAGAGTTAGCAAACTCCAAAGGTGCCGCTCCTGTCCCCCCTTCACTACCATCAACAGCAATATAATCAGGATAATTCTTTTTTCTAACCATCGCCTCACACAATTCTCTGAACTCTTGAAAAGAACCGATACAAATCTTAAGACCAATTGGCTTTCCACCTGATAACTCTCTCAGCCTCTGAACAAAATCAACCATTTCATCAGGAGTTCTAAAAGCGCTATGACAAGCAGGAGAGATAATATCGGTGTAAGGGGCCACTCCCCTAATTTGAGATATTTCCAGCGTATTTTTAGCTGCAGGTAAAATTCCACCCTTCCCAGGTTTAGCGCCTTGAGAAAGTTTAATTTCAATCATTTTTACATGCTCTCTCTGAGATTTTTCTTTAAATAGATCATCAGCAAAATCACCACCAGCTGTTCTGCATCCAAAATATCCCGTTCCTATCTGCCAAATAATATCTCCCCCATGCTTTTCATGGTAAGGAGATAGTCCACCTTCTCCTGTATTATGGGCAAAGCCTCCAAGTTTAGCTCCCTTATTTAATGCCATAATTGCATTTTGACTTAGGGAACCAAAACTCATTGCTGAAATATTTAACAAGCTGCTTTCATATGGCTTTTTACAGTAGGGTCCTCCCACTACAATTTTAGAATTATATTTGTGCTTATGTTTATCAACTGGATACATGGAGTGATTTAACCACTCATGCCCAACTTCATACACATCTTCTTGGGTACCAAAAGGTGAAGTGTCCATATCCCCCTTGGCCCTTTGATAGATAATGGATCGCGAAGTTCTGCTAAAAGGTCGTCCGTTTATATCTGATTCTACAAAATACTGGTATAACTTCGGTCTTAAGAATTCAAAAAGATACCGGCCATGCCCCCATACAGGATAGTTTCGAAGAAGTGAATGTCTCCTCTGAGTAATATCGTGAATTCCAACTAGGTAATATGGCACAAGCAATGTAAACGCCCAATATGCTACAGGATAATAATGACCAAGACCTGCCGTTAGCAATGCTGAGGCAAACATAAAGATGAGAAATATTCTAAATTGTGACATACTAGTTATTTCCTTTTATTGATATTTTTTTCCCTCTAAAAAAACAATAGGCCCTGCCTACAAAACTGAGAATTTCATTAGTAACAATTATACCACTTCCGTCTGGACAAGCATATATTGGATTTTTTGTTTTCTTTGAATGGGATATGAGTTCCTTATCATAGCGTGCAGAGTTACAGTAATGGGGGAAAAATTCAAAAGGAACGAGTGCCATCGAAGCAAAGTTTTTAATTTTTTCTTCATTATCGTCCCTATCAAATGAAGGAAAACCGGCAGTACCAATATTAGGAGTCATCAAAATAGCACCTGCACTAAGGCCGGTAAGAATTCCACCTCTTTTTACAAACTTCTTTAATTCTGGCATTAATGAGCTTTGCCTTAAATGTTTTAAGAAATAATACGTATTCCCACCTGATAAATGAATAATATCGCTTTTAAATGCTTCTTTAGTTAAAACAGTGTCCACATCAATATCAACGGGAAAGTAGACAAACTTATTCACATCATATTTTTTGTACTGCTTTATAAAATCGATGAAGTCCGTGTCGTGGTCGTAGGAACAAGATGGAATATAAGTAATACGAGGTTTTTTAGTTTGTGATAGCTTTATTAAAGCACGATCAAGCCCTTTATTCTCAGCGCCATCACCACCTCCATAAAAGACTAGTTTCATAGTCCCTCTCTACAGTCCTTAACTATTCTAAAGAAGCTTTTTAATATTGTTTTTTCTTTTATTGATAGTTTGTTATTTGTCTTTCTTTTTTCTGGATCTAAATTTTGATAATGAGTAAACTCTTCAAGTATTTCATAAACCTCTTCTGGGGAGAGCTTAGGTTTTGCCTTTAATACCTTTTCAGTTATATGGGTAATTGAATCACCTGTTACTCTATCATACTTGTTAATGACAGAAGATCTCATTGTTAAAGTAAGCATTAAAGATTCAAGACTAACACCCATCACATGGGCGACTTCATTAGTTAATTGAAAATAATACTTTTGGTATTCATTTATTTTATTTTTCTTATTTGGAGTCATTGCTAAATCTTGCTTTGTCGCATAGTTAGATTTTATAATTTCAATGAATTCTTCTGGTTTTAAAAATTCATCTCTCATTAAATACATCTGGGGTAGTTCACGTAATATATCTCTCATGCAAAAAACAGCATCCCATGTTATTCCATCAGCAATCTTATATTTCCCCTTTTTTGACTTTGCCATTTCAAAATAAGAGAAAATCTCTCTAAATTTCGTCAATGATTTTGTGACTTTCTTAGAAAGGTAAGACTTTTGAATCATCTTTTTCGTAAAACCAATTTTATGCATAAGATTTATATCTTTATTGTATTCAAATTGTTGATCAAACTGCTTCATACACCAATGATTTTTAAAACGCTCGATTGGTTTTTTTTCTTTTGTTACTAAATAATCAACCATCTGGGCAAATGTCTGAACAATATATCTTGATTTTTGTTTTTGCTCTTTAATTGTAGTTGAAAATCTTTCAACATCATCATACCTATATTCATGGTGAAATAGACCAAATTGTCTAATTGAACCATAATCAATGATTCCCCCATCCATCAAAATATTGTCACCATCCCAATCTAACCAACAAAAGATATAGTCATCTTCAAACTTGGCAGTGATATAGGCAAAGCGTTCAACTATTTTTTTCAAAAAGAAATCTAGGCGAGCTGAGTGATTTTTAGGTACTTTATCCCATTCTCCATTTTGAATTTGTCTAGAAATATAATAATTAGTGATGTCATTCAAACGAGTCCATTGAGATTGTTTTAAGTGATTAAAAAAATGTGAAGGCCTCAGTAAATTTGGGTAGGCCCTAACTGTTATGGAGTAACCCTTTTCAAACTCTAATACGGCCAAGACTCTTTCAGAGGGGACATTATTTTTTGCTAATATCTCACTGAAAAAAGCTGTTGAAATACCTTCATCAATTTCACTATACCCACATCCATAAGAAATGGATGGGTCCCCATTTTCAAAAAACTTTTCATACTTATGAGTTGCAGGGCTTAAGCATGTAGCACCTGTTCCAACACTCGAAACATCCCAAGTTTTTCCATTATGCGTGACTTCACCATTCCAAATACTCCTGCCATCACCAGAAGTCATCCCATTATTGCCAGGGTGCTGTAATTGAAGATAGCGAGTGGCCATATACATATTAGGTTTTATATCTTTTAGGGGAAACTTTTTATTATTTATTTGGTCGTATTCATTGATAATTATAATGGAGAAGGTATCTAGTATTTTTTTTTCTAACTGCTTCGTTATTTTACGCTCATGGCTTTCTGGAACTAATCCCATTTCTTTTGCAAGAGAGAAATTGAAATATGAAAGTTTAGCTCCATGCCTTTTTCTAACAGGATATTCAACATAGGCTCCAAAGACCGCAGACTTTAAGGAGTGACTACCATTAATGTCTCCAAACTTAACGTATAGATCTTTTTTCTTTTTATTTGCAGTTTTATACTTCATATTCATAAACTACTTATCGTATACTTACATTATATCCTAAAAAAAAATGAGCAGTACCACAGGGAAAAAGTATGGATCTGTTAATTAGAAAAGTTTATTATTTCAAGTACATACAGAGAGAGAACCTGATAAAAATAGTTTTAATTTGTATTTTTTTTATTACCACCTTTCACCAAAACTCATATGCTCAAAATTTGGAACGTTTTTGTTTCAAAAATAGCTTTTCTAAAAAGCAGGCCCACTCAGAATTTAGTCAGTTTAAATTAAAAGATGAAGATCTGTTAAATGTTGATGAATTATGTTTTGATCTCCTTCTTAGCTCTGAAAAACGAATTCATTTCTGGACTTCTTTCATTGAAAAAAGGCATAGTGGAATCAATAAAACAACAACTCATTTCCCTCTAAAAGAGTGTCATATAAAAATGGAGAAAATCACCCTTGATAATGAAAGTCAAAAGGATATTCAAGTTTCAAGACGTTTAAATTTTAAAAATGGTAAAACAGTCAATACGAGTAAAGAAGAAGGTTTTATCAAAGTACTCTCTAGAAAAAAAGCAAAGCTATCCTTCGACAATGAATCTTTAGAGTTCCAATGTATATATAAAAATAACAACTCATATGAAATTGAATTCTCTCAAAAACTTGAAGATATTCAAAATTTTTTCTATACAGTAAATGGAATCCCATTTTGGAAACAAATAAAAAACGAATCTCAATCACTGCAAACAACAATTATACTTAATAAAGGTGAAAAAATAGAGATTGGAGGTATTTCAAAGAATAAAGATAAGAATCAGAGGAATATAGGCTTTCCTTCAGGTATTAATTTTCAAGAAAAAGATGGTAAACTTACATATAGGATCTATCTATCTATTCAGTAATTATTTCAAAGCACCTAGTTTTTTTAAAACAGTGGCCCTTGCAGCAGTAAAGAACTGATCATTTAACTGTAGAGATTTAGAGACTAGTCTTATTTCCTCTGATTCATTATTTGAAACAGTGCCATCAGCTGCTGATAAAGCAAAAAGTGCCACTAGGACTTCAACTTTTTCTCTTTTATCTAAAACATCATTAAGAGGAGTTGCATACAAATGATTTTCAAGCCCCGATAATTCCTTCATCTCATCTACTGCTAAATTCCCAATGCTTTCAATACTTTCAGGAGATATTCGAGTCCAATCTCTGAGGATTTCTTTTAATTTTCGTATTTCATCATCTGTTATATCCAAATCCACATAGGCCACTCGCGCACAAAGACCTGCAACACAAGTTGCAATAATAACTTCCCTTTCGTTGGAATTTGGAAAATATTTTTCTATTTTGTGGTGTAATGAACTATATTGTTGCTTGCATTCATCATTTTTAAATTTAAACAGATCAATTAATGCCACATTTTATCTCTTCTTAAAAGTTTGCTTGTCAGTATATTTTAAAAGAAGTTCTCTCATGGTCAAAGAGAAAACTTATTATTTTCTTAACAATCCTTCTCAGTTAATCTGGATAAAATAAATTCAAGATGAAAAGTATTGAAATGGTCCTATATTCAATTATCCCCATAGTTATAATACTGCTTTGCCTACCCATGCATTTACTACTCTATATTCTAAAACTAATTACTAAAAAAAACGGCAGCGATTTCTCGCTGCCTGGAAGTCTTTAGAGAATTACCTGAGCGTAATTACCCAGTAAAGACAACTGTTAATATTTCATCGCTAAATAAAATGATAACTAACATGGTAAAAAGTAGACCGACTAAGGTAATTAAAGTTGATCTATTAATTTCTATTTTTTGTTCTTTCATAAGCCAAAATCATTATCCTGCAATTAAATCTTTATTCAATGACAAAAAACTTACAGAAATTAAATGTAAGGGGACATTATGACACTAACTTTACCCGTGATTTCACATAACTTATCAACAGAATTAAATGATAAAAAAAGAAACTTACTTCTAAAAATAAGAAGGGACTATATTGACACCTATTTCATTGATGAAAAAATAAATGATGTCACATATGTGAGACGAATCTTTTTTTCTAGAGAATCTTGCTGATCCATTAGAAATGTTTCTAATTCATCTGCAAAGCCTAATTCACATGCAAAAGCATCTGCTTCCACTTGAGCTTTAATAGGATCAATATCTTTTCTACTATGCGAATGAATAATATGCCCCAATTCATGGGCCAGGATAGCGCTTGCATGATTACTCGCAGAGGATCTAAGAAGTGACATCAACTCAGGAAAAACAATAACAATAAAATCATTCATTGTTTGGAAGGTACAACTAAATTTCCCGCTTGATGGAAGAAACAAAAGCCTTTGATCTTTTAGAAAAATTTTCAAATGATCTTTTGATAATTTTTCAAAAAAATCATCAAAATTTGCTTTTATATATCTATCGTTCAAAATCCAGTTGTGACTTTCTTCTGAGTAAAATCTTGCCAAAAAATTATTTAATACATTTTCGTAATTATCAGAATCATTTCGTCTAAAAAGCTGAAGCATGGCCACCTTCCCTAATGGTTACCTAAACCTATCGACTTTTTAAAGAAATAGTTTATTAATCAAAGAATTGTATCCCTATTTTGAAAAGTTGACTTTTTTGCTGCATCAAATTGATAGAGCGAACGACTCCTTTTAAAGGAATATCCAGCCTATCATCACCCACCTTTAAAACCTGAATCTTTTTATCGACTTCAAAGTCACCTTTGAGTTTTGTCGTTATGGCCATTCCACCTTTAGATAAATCAAACAAGATAAAAGACTCTGATTTAACTCCACCATCAACAAAGCTAATTTCAACAGTCTTTTCTTC
>CAYGUN010000097.1:0-9224 GCA_964353025.1 uncultured Bacteriovoracaceae bacterium | reverse complement strand
ATTTTTCCATCACCGCCTTTAAGTGGTGTGATTAAGAGTGTTCCGCCCGCTAAGGATGAAGCATCTCCTATGGAGGAGACTGTGATGTCAACTTTTTGACCAACTCGAGCAAAAGGAGGCAAGTTTGCTGTTACAATGACAGCCGCTACGTTTGCTGAGGTCACTTCCGCTTTAGGGTTTAGTCCCAATGTTTGAAACATTTTTTTAAGTGAGGTTGAGGTAATTTCTCCTCCACTGTCTCCGCTTCCATTAAGTCCTATGACAAGTCCATATCCAATAAGAGGGTTATCGCGTACTCCTTTTATTGTGACCAAGTCTTTTATTCTATTTTGACTGGCATAAGAACTAAATCCAATAAGAATGATCAAGAGAGTAATAAATTTTTTCATGTTTCTACCTTAGTACTGTTATTTTTTGTTCCAAAATTTTATCTGAAACAATGGTGTCATCATTTGTTAAATCATTTTTTGATACAAGTGCTTGAACATCAATCAAGCGTTTTTGTTTTCGAAAGAGAACTTCTTTTCGTCCTCTGACTAAAATATAGTCTTTGCTGATAATTTCTATAACCTGCCCTGATATTTTGTCATATATTTTTGTATCGTTGGGATCTTCCGGTTTTGCAGGAGAGCCAGCAGGTGCTGCAGGGTCTTCAGCTTTGGCTTCCCCTTTCTTATCAGTCTTTTTTCTGGCAACAGCAACAGGAAATGCTCGTTTGAGTTCATTGGCAATGTCATTTCTAAGATCTTCAAGAACGTCGATGATAATCATATCGCCAAGTGTTTTTTGTCTGTTATCTGAAAATAAGTAATTCTCTTTATCTTGTCCTGTCCATAGGCTTCCACTTGTTCCCTGATCAACGAGATCATCGGCTTGGTATCTTCTTTTTCCTGCATGATACTGTCTTCTCACTGAAGGAGGTCGCTCTGCAGATTGTGCAGCACTGTTGAATGTGACAGGATTGTTAATAGGTCTTTTATCAAATTGTTTTCGAGAAAACGGATTATAAGGAATATCTCTGCCTGGTGCGACTCCGGCATTTGAGCTCATCTGCTGTCTTCTTTCCCCATTTTTAATTTGGCTATGTATTTTATTAATATAACTAGCACAAGAGTTTAGGAGCATGAGAAGAATTAAGTGATATATTTTCATAGTTTTACCTCAACTAAATTTTTATCAATAACCTCAGCGAGGACTTTCTTTTTAGTGCTAGGATTAAAGACTTCAATTAAGTCTCCAAAACTGCCTGATGAGCGAGAAATCGCAATCGTTTTTAATTGAACATTTTTTCTATTAATAAGAACTTTTACTTTTCGCCCAGACTGAACAAGAGTAAGAGGGGATAAGTCTGATTGTTTTATAACTTCCCCTGCAGCAATCGATTTATTGGTTTTATAAAATCTCAGTTGATTAGTCGCTTGAAATAGATCAATGTTTTCATTTAGGGGCATTTCAACTTTTTTAAACATTTCCTCAGAGAGATTAGAAGTGAAGGGGTTTAATGTTTTTTTTGCAACTAAAGCAAACCTCTTTTTCAATAAATCAAGTGTTATCCATAAATTCTTTTCATTACCACTTGGACTATGAAAAATAATATTGATGTTCCTAGAACCCGTTTTTTCACAATCATTGCAAGATATTTTCAAGTCAGAAATATTTTTAAGGGCGACAGCTTTTTTGTTTGAAAGCTGTTTGATATCTCTAAGAATAGAATCTTCACTGACAATATTTCTTTTTCTTAGCAAGTCTTCTAGTTGAACAATCGTAATAGCATTTGGTATAAGTTTAACGGAAGTATTAACTTTTTTTAAATATAGATTGAGCTTATTCTCATTAAGCGTCCCGGATGCATTAGTGGCAATGGCCATAAATTGGTCTATAACTTCTTGTTTGCAATTAGTTTCGCTAATAATTTGTTCGTGATCTTGTATGTTATTGTCAATAACAAGAATGATGGCAGAGCTTTTTATAATACAGCTGGCATTAACTCCAAAACTTATCATTAATAAAAAAGAGAAAAATACTTTCATTGTTACCTTATATTGTTTGTAATTTGTAGCATTTGATCTGCGGTGGTCATTACCTTGGAATTCATTTCATATGCTCTTTGTGCTTTTATGAGGTTGGTCATCTCTTTCATAATGTTTACGTTAGAAGACTCAAGCATGCCTTGTTGAATAATGGCAGCATTACTTTCACCTGGAATATTTTCAATAGGCTGGCCACTGGCCCGGGTGACTCCATAGAGGTTTTTACCCTCTGATCTTAAACCTGTAGGATTTACAAAGGTAAAAACGGGAACTTGTCCTAAGTTTTGAGCATCAGGTTGGTTTTTAAATTGTGCTTCTACTGTCCCTGATTCAGAGATATTAATATAAGCTGTCTGTGGTGGTACCGTAATGCCTGGGTAAAGTTTATAACCGCTTTTATTCACAATATTGCCTTGAGCATCGACACTAAAAGAACCATCTCTTGAAAACTTAATTTGGCCTTTGGGATCAAGGATTCCAAAAAAACCATCTCCATTAAGCATTAAATCGTATGGGCTTTCTGTAATAATAGGGTCACCTTGGCCCATCACTTTTCTTGAGGCTGAGACTTTAGCTCCTGAGCCTGTTTGCGTTCCAACTGAATATTCAGTAGTCGCTGATGATCTTCCACCAGCTTCTTCTACTGTTTCATAAAGTAAATCTTCAAACTCCACTCGAGATTGTTTGAATCCTACAGTATTTACGTTTGAGATATTGTTGGAGATGGTGTTTACATTTTGCTCTTGAGCTGCCATTCCTGTTGCTGCTGTATTGAGTGCTTTTAACATAGCAAATGAAGTGGTAGAAAAAGCTAAGATAGCTAAAAGAAAATTCATTTTAAACATGTTCCCTCCTGGAACAAAGTTAGAACTTGGCAATATCGTTTACGGCCCTTCCTGAAATACTGTCATAAGCACTAATGGCCTTTTGTATACTTTCAAAATGTCTGTGAGCTTTTATTAACTCTGACATTTCTGCAACGGCATTTACATTAGATTCTTCCGTGAATCCTTGAAGTACTGCTGTTTTTAAATTTTCTGATTCTAAATTGTCCGTTTTGTTGTTAACGAAAAGAGAGTTTCCTTCTTTTCTTAGAGCATGGAGGTCTTTAAATTCAACAACTGAAACTTGGCCAATTGGTTGGCCTCCAGAAAAAACTTCACCTTGAGGGGTAAAGACAATTCTTTGGGTAGAAGGGATTTTTATAATCCTGTCTTCTGGAGAGGAGGCACTTCCGACTCTTCCTTGAGTCTTTGGTGCCTGGTCGGTAGCGCTTAGGAGTTTATAGCCCTTACTCGTTACCAGTGCTCCATCCTTGGATAAACTGAAACTTCCATTTCTTGTATAGCGAATTCCATTAGGGGTTAACACTTCGAAAAATCCTTTTCCGTTAAGGGCTAAATCCAATGGATTTTTTGTTGGAATGAGTTGGCCTTGTTCAAAGTCAGTGTAGCTACCATCTACTTTAACAAATGCATTTTGAGACCCATAAGAATGATAGAAGTCTTCCGGCTTCCATTCCTTATTGGGCATATCAACATCCTCTATTCCGTGATCCAACGCTGTTAGATGCTCTTTGAATACAAGCTGGTCTTTTTTAAAACCAGGAGTATTCGCATTAGCTACATTGTTGGCGATTGTCTCAACCTTCCTTTGCTGAGCAATCTGACCGGACAAGGGAACCCAAATATTTTTCAACCCTTCCTCCAAATGTGAAAATTAAATATTCATCTTCCTAATGATACTTAATCTCCACTGATAAATTTTAGCAATTCTGGTGCCAAAATATAGTCAGTAGGTAAAAAAATCCCCCCTCTTTAAGTAGCTATAATCATAGTTGTATCCGTGTCTTTTAGTTTTGTTTATCCAAGCTAAATAGTCAGGTTAGTTAATAAAAAAATTTGAGTTTGATTCTATAAGTGTTATAAATTTAAGACGTTAGGTCATAGGGGCATTTTTTTCTCCTTAATTTGTTTATGGCGAACTGATGACTCGTTTAAAAGAGCTAACGTCAATTTATTGGCAGAGTATTTTGGGAGGATGGTTATATGGCAACAAATTCGAATAACACTTTCGAAAATTCATTAAAAGATTTAGAAAAAATTGTTAATGAACTAGAATCGGGCTCCATTAATCTTGAGTCTAGCTTGAAGCAATTTGAAAAAGGTGTTTCTCTTTACAAAAAATGCAAGAAAACATTAGATCAAGCAGAGAAAAAAATTAAAATACTAACAGAGGAATTGGATGAAGAGGATTTTGAGTAATATACTACTCGTTTTACTTTTTGTTTCTTGTTCGAAAATTAGCTTAATTTCAAGTGGAAGTATTGATCAAGATAAGGGATCAGAGATTGTCATCAATGAAGATATTGAAACTCAAACCTATGGACCTCAAGCAGAGTCTACTGACAGTATAGTCAAAAGTGAAAGACAACCTGTTATTTGCCATCTTTTTCCTCCGGGACTTTATCATAGTGCCAGTTACATTGGTATTCTTAAGCGTTTTGAAAAAAGAAAAATTCCTGTCAATATGTTAATGGGTTCGGAGTTTGGCGCTCTTATTTCGGCACTTTATGCAAAATATGAAAAAGCATCAGTTGTAGAGTGGAAGTTTTTTTCACTAGTTCAAAAACTTAGTCAAAAGAAACTTTTTTCATCTGACTGGAAGAATATCCTTGAAAATTTTATTGAGCACGAATTTAGTAAAATTCGTATTGAAAGATTGAAAATACCACTAATTCTTCCTTTGTATAGCAAGGAACTAAATAAGGTTATATATATTAGAAAAGGCCATGCAGTAACAATTCTTAAGGCCCATTTTGAACTTGATAGGGCCAGTAAACTATCAATTCTTCCTCCTCAAAACTTAGTTCTTTACTCAGAAGAAGCGGTAAGTAACTTAGGTGCTGATATTATTGCAACATATATTCCATTTGAGGAAAAAATTGAGTTTATCATAGATGATGGTCTGATTTGGGGGATTTACAGCAATATAAAAAATCGAATTTCATTAGAGCTAGGCTTATTTAAAACAACATTTTATTTACAGTACAAAAATGATAAAATTGATGATTCGAGTAACTTGTCTAGTTTTATCACTCTCTCGCAAAGACAAGCAGAAAACTTTGCTATTGAAATAATCCAACAAATTCAATTTTGGAAAGAAAATAATAACTAGTTACCAGGCCAGCCTTAATATATAATCATAAAGAAAAATGGATTTGATTTGAAAGATACCTTTATAAGCAAAATTTTTAAGTTTTTTATGGCCATGGTTTCATTGGGTCTAATGGGCAGTCTTATTTTATTTACCTTTGTGGTTTATATTTCATTTAATTTGCCTGAAGTAGCCCCCCTTGAAGATTATTCTCCTCCGATCCCATCACAAGTGCTTTCAAAAGATGGTGAGGTATTACTAGAAATTGGTATTGAAAATAGGGAGCTTGTTCCGATTGATCAAATACCAACTAAAGTCGTTAATTCTTTCTTAGCAGCAGAAGATGATAATTTTTATGAGCATAACGGTGTAGACTATCTTGGTGTTGTAAGAGCAATGCTAGCTAATATAAGAGCAGGAAGGGTTGTGCAAGGTGGATCAACAATTACTCAGCAAGTGGCCAAGCAATTGCTTCTTTCAAAAGAAAGGTCAATTACAAGGAAAATTAAAGATTTTTTATTGGCCCAAAGAATTGAAGAAAAATTTACCAAAGAAGAAATTCTCTATCTTTACTTAAATCAAGTTTACTTGGGTGGAGGCTATTATGGTGTTAAAGCTGCAGCTCACGGCTATTTTGATAAAGAACTAAGTGAAATAACAGTGGCCCAAAGTGCACTTCTGGCAGGGCTTTTAGTTGCTCCTGGTAAATATTCTCCCTATGTAAATCCAAAGTATGCAAAAATTCGCCAACAGTATGTTTTAAGAAGGTTAAAAGACACAGGAAAGATTACTGTCGAGCAATACAAAGAGGCCCTCAAAGAAGATATCCAAATGAGGATAAGAAAGAGGAAAGGAATTCAAGCAGGGTACTTCACAGATTGGATAAGGCAGAAAGTAACAGAGCTCATTGGGGAAGAAAGACTTTTTAGAGATGGTTTTGAAATTATTACAACACTTGATTGGAAGTTACAGAAAAAAGCAGAAGAAGCGGTCATAAGTGGTGTTAAAGATCTTGATAAGAGACAAGGCTTTAAAGGACCTATTGGCCATATTGATATCGAAAAAGACTTAGTGAAAATGGCAGAAGATTTTAGGAAGAGGATGTATAAAAGAGAATCCAGCTTCTTTATTTTTAATACAGACGGAACAGCCACATATGAGTATTTGTTTGCTGACTCTGAAGAAGATAGGCGAAAAGCATTACGTGAAGAGCAAAAGAAACAAGAAGAAGAAAATGAAGAAATACTAATCATAACAGAAGGTCAATTAGAGCCAGAAGTACCGGATAGAATTACGGAGTTAACAAAGTTAGCAGAATATAGAGAGGAGATCTCTTCTACTGTTGATAAAAAATACGAAAAATACTTTGTTCCAGGTAATTGGGACGAGGATAAATTTATTGATTTTATTAAAACAGATGAAGAGTATGTTGCAACAGTAGTTGCAGTAAGCAATTCCCAACGAATGATTTATGTGTCGGTTGGTGGGATTCGGGCTGCTATTCCATATGAGCACTTTAGATGGGCACATGAAAGAGATGTCCAAGAGAAAAGAATTTATCATTCTTATGTAACAAACCCAACAACTATAGTTAAAACTGGGGACCAAGTTCTTATTAAAATAATTGGTAAAAACCAAAAAATTTGGAGATATGTTCATTCAGATTTTCAGAAAATGAATTTAGCCGATGACTTCTTAAAAAAATTCCAGGCACAAAAGTATTTTATTGCATCTCTTGAGCAAGAACCTGAAGCACAAGGAGCTCTTCTTTCTATAGATCCTTTTAGTGGCGAAATTATATCTCTAGTAGGGGGGACTAATTTTGCAAAGTCTCAATTTAATAGAATTTTACAATCTAATAGGCAACCAGGTTCTGCATTTAAGCCTATTCTTTTTGCCGTAGGACTTGAGAATGGTTTCACTCCGTCGAGTATTATTCTTGATTCACCACAAGCCCTGGGTGGTGCTGAAGAAGGACTAAATTGGAAGCCTAGAAATTATGACGGTAAGTTTCAAGGACAAATGACATTTAGAACAGCTTTAGAGAAGAGTCGAAATATTCCAACCATTAAACTTGTTCAAGAGGTTGGGGTGCAAAGATTTATTGATTTTGTAAGCAGGGTTGGTTTGGATGTTGATTTACCAAAGGATTTAAGTATTTCACTAGGATCTTTTGGTGTGAATATGACGAATCTAGTTAAGGCCTATGCTATTTTTCCAAATGGAGGAAGAAGGTTAAAGCTTAAATCTATACTTTCTATTAAAGATCGATTTGGCGGAATATATTCTTTTGAAAATAAAGATGAAAGCGAAGAGAAGCCTGTTGAACCAGAAGGTGGGAAGCTAGCAGAAGAAGTTAAAGTCACTGAATCCCCCGTTGAAGGAGCAGAAGTTGCAACTGACATCACTCAAGTTGAAGATAAACCTGCGGTAAATCCATATCTTATTAATTTGGATAAAGATCAAGTTTATGACGAAAGACTTGCTTATATTATGACTAACCTAATGAAAGGGGTTATTAAGCATGGAACAGGTAAAAGTACTCGAAACATAAGTTCATTTATTGGTGGAAAAACTGGTACGACCAATAGTTATGTAGATGCTTGGTTTGTAGGTTTTTCTTCAAATTTAGTCACAGGGGTTTGGACTGGTTTTGATGATAATAAAACCCTTGGTTGGGCCGAAACAGGGGCCAAGTCAGCTTTACCTATCTGGCGAGAGTTTATGGAAGCTGGTATTGCAAGAAGAGGTGAGCGTGACTTTCCTATCCCCGAAGGTATTATCAATGTTCTCATCGACAAAGGTACTGGCCGACTTGCAAACTCAAATACAACTGACCCTTTTATGGAATCCTTTGTGGAGGCAACAGAGCCTGGAGCAGAGGAAGTAAGTGAAGATTTAGACGAAATAAAAGAGAATCCTGGTCAGATAATTCTAGAAGATGAGGATTACTACGCTGATCAGTAGGCCCTGTCGGTAAATTCATCCTTCACAGACCACTCATATTATATTTTGCCTCTATATACCGATAATTCTGTGTAAGAGGTTAGAATGCAGGCAACCGCCACAAACGATTCAAGAAATCAGGGATTAAGACTATTAAAATGGATAGTCTGCATCACATTTTTTATTCATTTAATGGCCCTTGTTTCCAAGGTATCGACAACTTCAGATTTTATTTTGTCCAAGCCTGAAGAGGAGGTCATTCGAATCACGTTTATGCCAAAACCTAAAAAAACAAAGCAGATTGTTGAAAGTGAAAAAAGTCGCAGTAAGCAAAAGCCTCAATCAGAAGCATTCCTTGGAAAAGAAGACAATAATGTAAATAGACAAACTGTGGCCAAGAAAATTGACCGTTATAAAACAGCTGGTATTGGTGTTCGAAATGGTGCTAAAGCGGGTTCGGCCCAAACAAAAAGTAAGCATCAAAAAAAGCAGAAGAAGATTTCTTTATCCGATCTTCAAGTCAAAAAGAAAAGCGAGATGATGAAAGAGTATACTCCAGCAGGAGGCTCTGCTCCCCTTGGACTTAAAACAGGAGATAAGCAATCAAAAGGACTAGCTGCTTCGAATGACTTTGTAGAAGAAATTCCTTTGGGAGATTTTACACAACTTAATACAACTGAATATAAATTCTATGGTTTTTATCACCGAATTAAGCTCAAGCTAGAGCAATTTTGGGGAGCAACGATTCAAGAAAAAGTGAGCAAATTATATAAAAGTGGACGGAACCTTGCTTCAGGTGAGAATCACATGACCTCTCTTATTATTCACCTTGATAAAATGGGAAAAATAATCGGAGTGAATGTAAAAGGAACCAGTGGCTATAAAGAGCTTGATGAAGCTGCGGTTGAATCTTTTAATCGTGCAGGTCCATTTCCTAATCCGCCAAAAGGAATGATTAAAAATGGCAAAGCTACAATTGAATGGGGTTTTGTTGTTAAAAGTTAGTTTATTTTAATGAATTTTTCAGCCTATCGATGCCTTCCATTGTGACATAATCAGACCAAATTTCATCAAGCTCTCTTATTGTATCAA
>CAYGUN010000096.1:0-9233 GCA_964353025.1 uncultured Bacteriovoracaceae bacterium | reverse complement strand
TTCATAAAATACTCAAGCTGAGCAATATGCTCTACTGGCTCCATGTAATCGATTAAATGTTTTTGGTCATTAAAGACGGGCCTAAATTGCTTTACACTCCCATAGTTAAAGCGTGACATATCTTCTAGATTCATCAAAAACATTTGATAATGCTTTGGTCCCTCAGGGCTCATTATCTGTGAGATAATATGCTCATTCTTAATTCCTGCTCGTTGGGCTTCGGCCATTACGAGTTCGGTGATGGCCTTTTCATCTCCTCCAAGATCTCTCACCTTACTTAAAACTCTAGTACGAATTTGCCTTGCTTCTGCATCAAGCGCATCTCCATACTTTTTAAGCATAGCAAGGAAGAACTCCATTTCATTTTCAAAAACTTCTCGTGTCTCACCTACTGCTGTAGTTGTTGTCTGCTTTATAACTTTTCCATTTTTATCCAGTTTACCAAAATTGCTGGCTACTTTTTCAGGATGCTTAAGCATATACTTAGTCATATTTTCAATCATCTCATCAAACATTTTAAATTCTTCAGCTGAATGCTGAAGTGATTTAGCAATTACTTGATTCACTTCAGAGTAGACCTTACCATTTTTTATAAAAAAGTTAGTAAAGCCCTTCCATCCCATCACTTTAATATCGCCAATAAGTTTCATAGGCATCATCAAAGTGTGACTGGTCGCAAAGCCTTGAGTCCAAAGTCTCCAAGAGTAACGAGGATCTTTCCAAAAGTCTTTAAGCCTCTCTGACCAAGGACGAGTGCTCTTGGCCACAGTTTCCACATATTCTTGATGAAAGCCTTCTTTAAATATTCGAAGTGCTGTCTCTTCTGACATCTCTTCAGTGATACCACTCCATACTTTACTGGTCTTAACTCCATTTTTCAGGTGCTTTAATCTATGCTTCACTTCCTTAGAGAAATCTAGAAGACTCCAGCCATTTTCTGCTGCATTTTTAACTAGGCCTCTTTCAATCACATAAGTGATTCCTTCTTTATCTAAATTAGGTGCTCCTGTAATAAAGGTTTTGAAAGCGGCGAATCCTTGCTTAGTGAAAATGGCCCGTCCAGCTTTAAAATCATCCATTAAATGAGAAAAAAGTCTAAACCTGGTGCTTGATATTCGAGAACTTGATTTAGTTCCACCTTTAACTTCCATTTTGGAATACTTTGATACTTTTCTTAAAAATCTCTCCATTAAGCCTGTTTCTTTTACTTCCAGTGGACCGCTAGTCTTAGCAGTTGCTTTGACACCTTTATTCATGCCGTAGATTCAGGTAGACGTAAGTGATTATCATGCCACTTTCCATTGGCCCAAAAAGTTCTTTCATTTAATTTCACCGCTTCTGCATATTTTTGACGATATATTTTCCATCGACTCCAAGTTTTTCTAAGTCCATATCTTCTTACTGAATGAATCACATTATCAAATCTTGTCCCAGTATGTGCGGCCATAATCTTAGCGGACTTCATTCCCAGAAACTTTGGAACAACCGATATAGTGTAGATTACAAAACCAGAGTCTATAGCAAAAGCAAATGCCGTTTCAAATTTCTTGCCGATATACTCTGATTTCATTCTTTCCAGGTTTTCTAAGCTTGCAATCCCAAAATCAGATCCACCAGTAGGTTCAAATATTTGAGTAGACATCAATGTTTTTTGATATTCAATTTGAGCCGGAATTTCAAAACAATGAATAAGCCTATAATAGTTTGGAACAAAAAAGTAGAAGGCCATAATCAACTGCATTGGAGCAAGCCAGCTTGCTGCTCCTGTTAAAGTAGAGCTCATACCCCATAATAATCCCCATTTACTTGATAAAGCTGCAAAAGCAGGGATCCCAACTCCCGAACCAATTGCAAAAACTCCCGCTAACAATATTGAGATAATAAAAATACTTATACCTATATAGTCCCACATCTCATAAAGTTTTTGAGTCGAGGTCAGTGACTGCTCTGCCACTTCTGGATCAATATCTTTTTCAACTAACTTTCTTTGCATTGGATCAAGCTGAGTGTTCTGAGCACTATAGAGATACTTTCTCACACCACCTGATTGCTCAAACATATGAGAAAAGGCATCATTGTCACGATAATTAATAGGGTCTGCTTCACAAAAATCAGCTAACTTGCCTTGAATGTTTTCAATGGCCTTATCTAAATAATCATGAATCTTGCCCTTTAGTAAGTTTTCCTTTCCAGGGTGCCAGTTCTGGGCAAGCCTTAAAATAAAGACTCTTTCATCATATTTTTCATCTGATATTTTAGAGCGATCTATATACATATCTCTATTTTTTTTGTTTGCCTCTTCTTTATTTAAACCAAGAAGCTCATCCATTTTCTTCGTATCAGTTGGAATAAAGTCATATTTTAAAGCAACATCGGTTAATCCAAGTAAACGAGATCCTTCCATTGCCATTCTTACTCTCATATTAGCGATATAGTATTGCTCTAATAAAGTCGGAGCAAAATCAAATTCATCTAAAGGAGCATCCATTTCAACCACTTCAAAAAGTCCGTATAGCTTAATCATCTGATCAAAAGTTTCCCCTAGGTTCTCATAAGGCTTCCCTCTTGCGTCCATTTTCTGAAGAGAATAGTGGTTAATGAGATAGTTCAAATTATCAATAACAACCTTGTCTACTTTTACGAGTTCCAACATATCTTTTTGTTCAAAGATTGCAGGATCCCCTGTAAAAGTGGCAAATTTACCTTCTCGCTGAGGTTTAATTCCTTTTAACTCATTTGAAAATGCTTCTTGGTCGGCCCTCAATCTTTGGGTGAGAGGATCTTCAGATAACGACTCTTCAATCTTTTCTTCAGTTAAACTGCTTTCATCCTTAATTTGTTTATGTCCATTATTGCTATTATTACTTACAGTAGGTATTTGAGGTTCAGAAAATGTTGCGACTCTCTTACTTGCAGCAATTGAATCAGCATAATTTTTTGCTACCTGCTCATCAATAGGAAGTGCTAAATTTGTTTTAAACCGAGGGTCAACCACTTCAGTTGAGTCAGGGTCAACTGCTCCTAATGCTTTTTGTAGCTCTTTTGCCTGCTCATCTGACATTTTATTCGCAGTTGAATCCATTTTCATGCGCGATGAGGAATCACTACGCATTTTCACAGCATCTGCTTGAGCAGGGATAGAATCATTAACTAAAAGCTTATTAAATTTATTTTGCGACTCTTTCAGAGTATCAATAGCTTGTTTGGCAAATGTAGTATCAACTAGATTCACAACTGGGTGAGCTTCAAAATCCCCTTTATTGTCCATGACAACATTATCTTCAAAACCATATTCATCATTTTTGTATTCTTTCACCTTATCAGCATTCTCTAGGGCCCCTCCAATAAAAGAGAGAAGATCATCATCAGACTCTTTCTCCGTTTCAACACGCTTGACTAAAGTCTGATTAATATCAATATCTGCTTTTTGCGTTTTTGTTAAATCAACTGCACTTGACTCATCATTAACCTTTCCTTTATCCTCATCATCACCTGAGCCAAAGACAATTCCCAGCCCCTCAAAATCAACTTCAGCAGCAGGCTTCTCTTTTGCTTCTGTTGCATCTTTAAAAATATATAACTGACTTTCTCCAAAGAGATAACTATCGTCATTCATCAGAGTTTTCATCAACTCACGGGCCGCATATTGTTGTTGCATATCCAAAGTGAATTCTTTTTCTGTTTGGTAATGATACTCTCTATGCCCATAAGTACTTAGCTTTCCAAATGACCAATCCCAATCATCACCCATAATTTTATACCACCAGTTTGACCAGTCAGGGTCTCGAATAGCATCCCCTGGTATGAGTAGAGCATCAACAATATTGAGAAGTCCTAACCAATTTTCGGCCCACCATCCCTTTCGAAATCGCTCCTCTGGAACAATTTCTACAAGTTCTTGTTCATAAGCTGGAGTAAAGGTAAGGCTTTCGAGACCTTTTATCTCTTTGTTGCCTAGAGAATTACTCGGATCTTTTAAACTTTGCTCAAGAGAACTAAAGTCAAATTGCTTATTGCCATAATTATTTTGGGCCAACATATCCCGGGCCTTCTCAAAAGGATCAAATAGAAATGACTGAATCATATTCTCATACATTTCATAGTCCAGGGCCTTGGCCATTTCTGCAATTTCGCCATCATCCATATAATTCTGTTCGATGGCCTCTCTATCATCACATTTATGCCTGGTAAAAAGTTTATTATAGTGATCGACTTCAGTGGTATATTTTTCTAGCCTCTTGCTCCCTGCATCTTTAGCTTGCTTAAATTTATCTTCAGCATTGGCTTTTTGATGATCAATATTTTCACATATCTTTCTTCTCACAAAACCAATTCTAATTTTTTTAGCTTCTTCAACTGCTGATTTCCATAAAATTTCAATTCTTTTTTCCTTGGGAAGAACTTCTTGTACTTTTTTATAAAAATAAGTCTCTGTAACCAAAGGCTTATCAGAGCTCTCTTCTGCTATAGTAATAAACTCTTCTAAATCATGCTCTTTCAAAATCTCTTTTTTATATTTCAGGGCCCGCTCTCTAATTTTATTTTGGAAATAATCCCAAAGCTTTTGCCCTTTTTTGTCATATTTTATTGTGGTGTAAAGCCTTCCAAATCGAGGTAGATCGACTTTCTTCTCTACTAATTCATTCAGTTCTGTCACATCAACAGGTAGAACTTTCTGAGCATTCTTTAAAGCTAAAGGAAGTTTGGCTTGAAGGTTTTGAAAATCTTCTAGAGAGCATTTATCCAAACTACATTCATCCTTGTATAAAAGGGAAGGTGTTCGAACCTTTTGTAGCTTTTGAATTAAATCACTTCCATCTTCTGGGTGTATGCCAAGATAGTCATCATTGATCATATTAAGAAAATAAGCCGATGGCATTGCGTCTTTGGCCAAAAAGTAAGTCTTCTCTACTTTTCGATTACGTATGTATTCTGCTAAAGTGTTATGATTCTTTAAATGCTTAAGCCCCTCTATTTTATCCAGTTCTTCACTGAAGGCCTTTCTGTATTGAGATTCTTTAATATTATAAAACTCCATTGAAGCTTCTTTAATGGGACCTAAAATCTCATTGAAATGTTTTACTCTATCTTCAAAATCAACGTTTTTGTCAAAAACATTATCTATCCAATTATCTAAAATCACTCCAGTTGTGTCATAAGCGACTTGAAAAGTTTTTTCATAAATAAGTTCATGATTGATTTCATCTCCAGCACGAATGGCCTGAGAAAATAAATTTTGACCAATACCACCCTCAAGTAAGAGCTTTCGATATCCATCAACCATTCCTTCTTTTACGTTTTTGACAAATTCTGTGTAATTCTCTGCTTTCTTAAGGTCTTGATCTTTTTCACTTTTATTTTCTTCTTTATTTCGAGGGAAAACATGTTTCTCCAAGAATTTTTTCATTTGAGGAACTTTCTTCTGTAAATGCTCTATAAAATTTCCTCCAAACTGTTCATTGAAAATACCTGAATCAATTGCGGCCTTAGCGAACATAACTGTATAAGGGAGATAGAAATTTATATACGTTTGGAAATTTTTAGATTCCTTGTATATGGGAAGATTAAGCATATTCTCACTAGTTGAATTTTGGAATGTGAGAAAACTATCAGCCGCGCATGAGCCTCCTAGTACATTTTCAGCAGGCAAGGGTGTTGGACTATAGCTATTTAGATCAAGATGCATAAAGACTAAAGACTGTAGAGCATGGAAATGAACTGAACGAGCATATTGTGCTGGCGTTTCAATATGCTTTAAAGAATCCGCTTCAAAGGCCATTATCTGGTACTGAGAAACGCCTATTTCAAAATAGCCTTTTTCAGTATTTCTTTCGATCTTAAATTCTTCAAACTTAAGTGAGAGGTTAGCATAATTATTTTCATGCAAGCGTAGTTTTAGACCTTCAATTACTGGCCAATATTCAAGATAATCTTTTACTGAATTACCCTTATTATGCATGGACTGAATAAAAACACGCACCATTTGGTAATATAGGCTTAGGTATAAATTAACTTCTTCATAAAATAACTTCTCAGGAGGAGTATCTGGAAGATAAACACTCATACTCTTTTTAAAAAGCTTCCCTTGAACCACTCCCATTTGATTAAAAACTTGAGGCAGCTGCGATTCAAAATAATCTTCAATAGTGGGTACATTTAATTCAAACATCCCCCCCATTACTTTTCTTTTGGCCTTGGTCATATTCTTAAAACTTTCGGCCATAATTTCTAAGGTTGGCTTAAGTTCCTCTTGGGCCCCTGAAGGGAGGTTTGCATAAGAGTCCATTTGAGCATAAGAATCTTCTATCCCGATAGATGGGATATTAAGGGCAACGGCCAGAAGGGCCAACATACTGAAATAACGCAAATTCAATTCAAACCTCGTTATCCAATAATGAGCAAAGGTTATGCCAGAGCAGCCTTTATAACCTACTCAAATCACATAAAAATATGCCAGTAAATGACACAGTGTAAAAAAGATATTCAAGGTAAGGAAATAAGACAAATAAGGGATGTTTAGTTATTGAAATCACGAAAAGTGGGTAAAAATGAAAGAGGGCCCAAATTCAGGCCCTCTTTCTATAAGAAATTTTAAAAATTTTCTACATTCTTTTACGAGAGAACTTTTTGTTAAATCGTTCAACACGCCCTTCTGTGTCCAGAACCTTCTGAGTTCCAGTATAGAATGGGTGTGAAGCACTAGAAATATCCACTTTAAAAAGGGGATATTCTTTTCCGTCTTCCCATGTATCTGTATCTGTCGTCTCTACTGTAGAACGAGTCAAAACAGCAAAATCAGACGATACGTCTTTGTAAATAACTTCTCTGTAATTTGGGTGGATATCTTTTTTCATAGCAAAACTCCTAATTGTGAGATCTCTAATAACCTCTATAAATGCTAGGGACCTAAAGTAGTAAGAAAGCCCGCAGATGTCAATGAGATGCGCAATTTTTGCTTTAAAAATAACGATATTTCACGAGTTTTGAATACTGCTTAGGGCTAATATACTCCATTGCGAGCATATCTCTGAGAATTCGACGCAATTTAGACTTGTGCTTCTTGGAAAGATACTTATTTTTGTAAATCGAGAGGTAATACCTGCGAGGGGAAGGTAGCATTAAGGCCAGAAAGGCCCCTTGGGCAGCATTCACCTTCTTAGGTGATGTTGAGAAGTAATGGGCGCAGGCCTGGTGAACTCCATATATATCTGGCCCAAATTCTGCGATATTAAAGTACAATTCAAGGATTTGATTTTTACTAAACTTATCTTCCAGACGCCTTGAAATAAAATACTCCTTAAGCTTTCTCATCAAAGACTTTTCATTGGTTAAAAAGATATTTTTTACAACTTGCTGAGTGATAGTACTTGCCCCAGCTGCATATTCTTTTTTTCTAAGATTTTTTATCATTGAGGCCATAATCGCATTATAATCAACCCCTCCATGCTCAAAGAATTTACCATCCTCACTCATAACAACCGAATAGATTAAGTAGCGACTAATATCAGGCCCTCTAATCCAACGGTAACTTACACCCTTTGACTTCACCTCAAAGCGTTTCCCTACTCTTTTGATCGCCATTTTTTTCACATCAGTAAAAGACATCTTTTCAATATCTGGTAATGAGTAGAAGAAGGCCCCAATGACTAGTGAGATAAGCAAACAAAAGCTTAAAAAAGAAAAACCAATCATAAAGCAAAGTGATTTGAAAGCATCCACTGGCTTCATAATAATTTCATGAATTTTTGCCTTAAGGGCACGTGGCCCAAAATATTTGAGAGACTTTGCTCTTTTTACCATGTCTTTTTTTCGGAGTATTTCAAAAAAAATCAATACTTGAACAATCCTTTGGTAGAATAAGCTATGCCGAATCCCTTTATCTTGATTTTTTTAATCGTCTTTGCCTTATTCGCTCTAGCAGCGACTTTAGTCATTTTTTGGTGGAAAAATAACTTAAATAAACGAGTTAACCTTGCCACAGACTACTCTGAAAAAATTGAAAATCCCGCAAGAATTCATAGAGAATTTTATGAGCAAATTGCTCATTTTAACAAAGAAGACATAAACTATGATGCTCAAGAATACGATTGGCAGTATGAAATGCAAAAGATTGGTGAAAACCTAAGAAATCATAATATAAATAATATCATTTTTGTTCATGGCACTTTTGCAGGAGAAGACCCGTTTGGGATTTTTCATATGGTGAGTGAACTTATTACAGTTAATGATGAAATTAAAAATAAAATTAAAGAACTTCTACTTAAGGGAAAGAATAATCTCTTTAAAGATCTCGGAAATTTTAGTGATGATTATATCAAACTTGCGCAAGATGCTTTAAAAATTCAATGCTCCCATTTTGGTTGGTCCTCAGAAAACCATCATTTAGCCAGAGTTGAAGCAGCCGTTAATTTAATTGAACACTTAGTCAGTTATCCTTCTAAATCCCCTATCCTATTAATAGGACACTCCCATGCGGGAGCACTGTTTGCTTTAATAACTCAATTTCTAACTAATAAAATTTTCCTCTCACATATTCTCAGTGAATGCTCTTACTCTGATGAGAAAATAAAAATAGTAAATAAACATATTAATCAATTAAAAAAGTATAAGTTCGATATCGTAACCATGGGATCCCCTATTCGCTACTCATGGAACGATGTCAAAAATATTCGGGCCCTACATATTATCAATCACCGAGGAGAAAGATTAATAGGGGGTAGTATCGGAGGGTCTCTTACTACAAAAGATGGGGACTATATCCAACAATGGGGGATTAGTGGTTCAGATGGGCTCGCAATGAGCAGGGAGAAACGAGAGATAAATATTAAGCTAGATAAATACCTTGGAGTTGGAAACAATATCCAGCTATGGATGGATAGCATCGCTCAATTAAAAAGAGTTCCTTTAAAAGGTGAGGTTATACTCGTTGACTACCAAGACAGTTCAACATTTCCTAATCTGCATAAGACTTTATTTGGCCATGGAACCTATACGCGGTATGAGAGGATATTATTTAATTTTAAAATTATTCAGAAATACTTCTACGCTAGCACTTAATTTAATAACTCAACGCGTCTTTGTAATTGAAATTGTTCTACCCTTCTCCGAAATTTTTACAGTGTGGGACGATTCTCTTTGTCTCATGGAGACATAATAAACATAATGCGTCAGTGAAGATATTTATCCTACTTGCCTTTATTTCCATTCAAGTTCAAGCGAGCTTTTACGACTTT
>CAYGUN010000095.1:5539-9243 GCA_964353025.1 uncultured Bacteriovoracaceae bacterium | reverse complement strand
GTTTTTCAAGTTCACAAGGACAGTTTATGTCTGAAAATGGACAAAGAAGACAAGATTCTCAAAAGAGACAGGAAGTTTGGTCTCATTATCAACAATTGCAACAGGATGTAGCATAAGATGCCATTAATGGGCCGTGCCCCTATTTCAAAAGATTCAAGAAATACAGTAGGTATTGGAGCTAAATCAAAACCCAAAACCAACCGAAGGCCACAGTCTCCTACCAAAGAAGTAGAATCTAATAGACAATATGATGAAAAACTCATGAATGAATTGACTGGTCAAAAACCTAAAACGGTTTATAAGAACGGTCGACATAATGAGATGGGTAAAAATGAATTTTTAAAACTACTCTCTCATCAGTTGAAGAATCAAGACCCAATGAATCCAATGGATCAAAATAAATTTGCTGCTGACCTTGCTCAATTTGCACAGCTTGAGCAATTATCAAATATGAATAGCAAGTTTGATAAATTAAATCCTAATGTGGGAATGGAAGATAAGTATTACGGTGCTAGTTTTCTGGGCAAGAAAGTTGTGACCAATGGTAGTTCGGTAAATTATAAAGGTAATGGAGAGGATGCAGACATTTACTTTAATCTTCCTGATAAGGCAGATAAAGTAGTTGTTCGCGTTTTAGATAAACAGGGTAATATTATCACTGAGCAGTGGAAGGAAAAACTATCTGCTGGTGCTCATAAGACATCCTGGGATGGAAACGATTTAGCTGGGAATCCAGAAAATGCGGGTGAATTCCGAATTGCAGTACAAGCTTGGGATGAGACGGGGGGTCTCATTCCTGCTCATACTAAAATTGAAGGCCTAGTTGAGTCTGTCTTTTTTGAAAATGGAGAAACTGTTTTTATTGTGGATGGAAGAAAAGTATTCATGAGAGATATTGATAGCTTTCATGTTCCTGATGCTAAAAAAGAAATGCAGGTAAAGAATAATACGCCTCAAAAAACACAGGCAATTAATACCTATAAAAATAATGCTCAGCTGGACCCGAGTAACGCAGCGGTATATGATAGATAAAATATGAGTAAGAAAATTAACCAGGCCCTTATTCCTCAGATAAACAAGCTTCCGAATGCGAAGAAGCCTAATCGTTTGGATCAGCTTAAAAATGGAGCGAAGCCTGAGTTTAAAGAACTCTTTGAAAAGTTTGTTGATAATAAAGCTGAAGCTAAATCAGTAGCACCAGATAGGGGCGAGTTACAATTTTCTAAACATGCAGCTAAAAGACTGGAAGAGAGAAATTTAACTATTGATAGTAATGAATATTTGAAGCTTAAAGAAGGCATGCAAAAGCTACAAGGTAAGGGCGGGAGAGAGTCATTAATTGTAACGGGCAATGCTGCTTATATTGTTGATGTAGATAAAAATAGAATAGTAACGGCAATTGATAAAGAGAAAATGAATGACAACGTTTTCACTAATATCGATTCAACCGTTTTTATGATGTAGTTATATAATAGTTTCTGTTAAAGGCCGGTCCTGACTGGAGGCCCCGAAAAAAAGTCTGTAGTTACTTTTTTTCATCAGAACATGGTTGTCTAGGAGGGACATAATGGGAATTTTAAGCTCATTTAACATTGGTGTTACCGGTCTTCATGCTTCAGGTTCAAGTATGAGTGTTATCGGGGATAACATCGCCAACTCAAACACATTCGGTTTCAAATCATCTCGTGCTGAATTTCAGGATCAACTCGCACGTTCTCTAACGGGAATTGATGGAGGAGATCAAATTGGTACTGGTGCAAAGCTTGCTCACGTAAAGCCTAACTTTACCCAAGGTAACGTCATGAGAACAGAGAACATCACTGACATGGCCATGGATGGGAATGGATTTTTTGTGGCAGAGACTCCTTTTGGTCAAGGCTTTACTCGTGATGGTAGTTTCCAGTTTGATAAAGAAGGAAATCTTACTACGGGTGATGGCTATAAAATCAAAGGTTTTCAAGCCGATGACAGTGGTGAAATTTCTAACAAGGTCGGAAACATCAGGTTAGGAAATACGACGATTCCAGCGAGTGCTTCTAAGAAAGTTAAACTTTCAATGAACTTAGATTCTCGTGCTAAAGTTCAACAGTTTAATCCTACTGAGCCGGATAAAACGTCAAACTTTAACACAAGTATCACGGTTTACGACAATATTGGTACCGCGAGAATGGTCACAATGTATTTCAATAAATCAGGCCCAAATAATTGGGAATATCATGCCATGGTAAATGGTGGTGATGCAGCTGGTGGTAAAGAAGGAACGATGGTTGAAATGGCCAAGGGTAATGTGAAGTTCAGTGATAAAGGGCTGTTGGATGAAGAAGTAAAAGTATCAAATGCTTTTAACTTCAGCGAAGGTGCAGCCCCAGGGCAAGTTATTGAGTTTGATTTTGGTCAGTCTCTAAAAGAAGGTGGAGACGGAACGCTTGGTTCAACTCAATATGGTTCTAGTTCAACAGTTGCAAGGCATTCCCAAGACGGATTTAGTGCAGCAACTCTCGCTTCTTTATCTTTTAGTGATGACGCTGTTTTAACTGCGGTTTATAATAACGGAGTCACCAAAGATATTGCTCAAGTGGCAGTTGCTAAGTTTGATAATAATGAAGGCCTTTTCAAAACAGGGAAAAACTTCTTTAAGGAAACGAAAAAATCAGGACAAGGTGTTCTTGGTAAACCAGGTAAAGATGGTAGAGGGATGATTCTTTCTAAATCTATCGAGCAATCAAACGTTGATATTGCTACTGAGTTTATTAATCTTATGACGGCCCAGAGAAATTTCCAGGCCAACACAAGAACAATCTCTACATCTGACCAGATGTTAAATGAAGTTTTCCAAATTAAGAGATAATCTTAAATAACAGAACTTTAGAATGACTCAGGGCCCTTTTGCGAGGGCCCTTTTTTTATGTGTCTATGAAAGGATTTTAAAGGCCAGCTTCGCTCACTTGGCTTATGTCCCCGTCTCTGCCAATGGCTTCAACTGGACAAGCTTCAAGAGCATTTTCACACTCTTCTATCTCTGATTGGCCATTAGGTTGTTTTTTTACGTAGGCATGGCCATCGTCATCATTCATTTCAAAGAAATTATCTGCTTCCATCACGCATGCATCGCAGGCAATACATTGATCATCAACGTAGTACTTTCCGGATACATTATCAGTGAATTTTGCGCTTTTATCAGCCATTACCAACCTCAATCAGAGGAACTTATTTACCCGATGAGTCTAAAATAAGCAATAGTTTTATGGAAACCTATTACTTAGTACAGGCCTTAACATCATCAAAATCTGCCAAACAGCTAATACTTGAGCTTTGAGTGAGCTTCGCAATGAGTTCTGAGCGAAACTTTCTCGTTATTTGGCTTCCAAGCTGGTTTTTTTCCTCTTGGATAATTTTGCTAAGATCACTTTTCTTATTCTTATTGTTGATTTTTATTACCCAATTGTAGCTAGGCCCATCAAAGGTTACAACGCCACTTGAGGCAAATATCTTTTTTACCTGATCATCTTCCAGGCCATAGCTTTTTACTTTGCTATCAAAGGCATTCAAATCCTCTTTGGATATAAGTTCCAGCCCGTATTTAGTTGCGAGTGATTTAGCTCGAGATGAATTTGATGCTAATGCGGAACTCATTTCTTTCGTCACATTTTTCATTAGAGCATCAAGTTCTTTTGATTTTCTTTTTCTAATGGATTCTTCTGCTA
>CAYGUN010000095.1:2506-5529 GCA_964353025.1 uncultured Bacteriovoracaceae bacterium | reverse complement strand
CTGCTAGTTGAGGTTTGACCTGTTCAAGTGTTTTTGTTTCGGCCTTCTTTTTGTCTTCAACGTAAATGATATGGTAACCAAATGAAGTTTTCACCGGCTCAGAAATTTCACCTTTCTTAAGTTTAAACGCTACTTCTTCAAATTCAGGGACCATTCTCCCTTTTGAAAACCATCCAAGACTTCCACCCTTATTTTTTCCAGAAGGGTCTTGGGTTTCCTTGTCTGCAATTTTTTTGAAATTTTGTGGTGAAAGAGTTTGTTTCAGGGTCTTCATTTTTGCCAGAGTTTTCTCTGAGTTATCCTTATAAAGGATATGGTAGGCTTTGACCTCTTCTGGTTTATTGAATTCCGCTTTTTTCCCATCATACATCATTTTGAGAATGCCGCTATTTTTATCGTCTTTAATGTATTCTTGAATTTCTTTTGATGAAACCTTTACATGATCTCTGAGTTTATTCTTCTCAACTCTCACGGCATCAACATTTACAATATTACTTTTAATTTCAGCCACTTCCTTAACGAACTGTTCAGAAAGAGGCTTCGTGGCCATCATTTCTTCTACTTTTTTAACCAAAATGTCTTCACGAACCATGGATTCAAATTTGAGAGGGGTCCAATTATTGGCCTGTAAAACCAATCGGTATTGCTCAACATTAAATCCACCGGGAACATCTTTGAAGTAAATATTCTTGATAAAATCTTTAACTTCTTTAGAGCTTGTTTCAACTCCTATGTCTTCAGATAAATTATAGACAACTTTCTTCTCAATAAGGTTCTGTAGAGTTGTTCTGTGAACTCCAAATTGTTGCAGTTGTTGTGGAGTCAGCTCTTTTCCACCAAAAAGTTGGGAGTATCTTCTGGCCGTTTGTCCTAAAACTGTTTGAAACTCCCTGTAAGTAATGGGGGTAGAATCAACCGTCGCGACGTTATCTTCAGCTTTAAAGAGGGTTCCTCCCTGTCTAAAAGTGAAAACGAAGCCTATGATGATGGCAAAAACGAATAATGAGGCAATAATTCGAGCAGAAGTACTAGTAAATTTTGTAGGCATTGGCATAAAGATATCCTTTTGTATGGGAGGATTTTATCCGTATGCGCAAATCTCGTCAAACCCCCATTTTTACAATGTGCGGTAGTCGGCCATTTAATGCTTACTTTATGCAGGAGAATATTTGGCAGCGAAGCTAACTTTAGTTAATCTATATACTTAGAAGAATAAACTTTTCATCTAGGGAAGAAGTTTGAAGATAGCGATTTCAGAGAACTCTAAAATTAAGCTTATTAACGCAGTCGTTGTGTTAATTTTTTCTATTTACGGTGTGTCAAAAAAGAATTTCAAGCAAGATGATATATCCTCTTTCCAAGCTTTTATGACTGAAGTTTTTGCTCCTATCCAAGAAGGTACTATGAGCATGAAAGAGAGGATTGAATATGTTTTTACTCATTATCTTTTCTTGGTCGAGACAAGTAAGCAAAATGCTTCATTAAAGCAGAGAGTGGCCGAACTTGAAAATGCTATCTTTCAATTTGAAGAGGTTCAAAAAGAGAACGAAAGATTGAAAGAGTTGCTTAAGTTTGGAGAAGAAATACCAAGAGAAAAAGTTTTGGCCCAAGTAGTTGGCTGGGATTCTTCGAATGAGTTTAAGGTGTTAAGAATTAATAAAGGAAAAAAAGACGGATTAAAACTTAAGTCTCCGGTTATTACTATTAATGGATTAGTTGGTTATGTGTATAGACTATCAAAGAACTATGCAGATATTTTAACTATCCTCGATCAAAATAATCGAGTTGACTCTCTTGTGAGTAGAACTCGTTCTCATGGAATCATTGAGGGAACGTCAAATTATAAAGCAAGATTAAAATATGTGGTAAGGACCGAGCCTGTACAAAAAGATGATATGGTTATCACTGCAGGTCTTGGAAATATTTATCCTAAAGGTATCAAGATCGGGAAGATTACCGACATTGCCAAAGAAAGTTACGGACTAACTCAGTCCATTGAAATAACCCCAACGGTTGATTTTCACCGATTAGAGGAAGTTGTTGTTCTTATTGTACGAGAAGAACAAGAGGAGAGTAGATAATGGGACATTATAGAATAAAAGATATTATTCTTTCCTTTATTTATAGCTCCATCTTCTTAGTTATCTTTGAAGTTTTCTCTGCCACATTCCTTCCGGCCATAGGACTTGATGGTTATCGTCTTGGTTTTCATATATTAATTGTTTTATTTATTGGTTTTAGAGTTCAGTCTATTTATGTTCCCTATCTAGTTTTTGGAATTGAGCTGATGCATTCTGTCTTTACGATTGAAGGATGGGCCATTGGAACTTTTTCAGGAATTATTGTAACGGGTTTGATTGGTTACTTGAAAGATATGATTCAATTAAACTCGAGATTATCTACCATTGTTGTTGTCCAGATATTTCAAACAATTTGGTTTACGATCGTAAGTATTCTCATATCAATCAAAATTGGTGATTTCTCTTATATCTTTCAACGATTTTGGAGATTCTTGCCTGAAAGTATTTTACTTTCATTAATCTCTCCCTTCTTTTTTATTATCTTGGCCAAGTTTTGGGGAACAAGAAAAAGACTTCAAGGTGTTAATATTTAATGTTTGCTGAAGATGACATTATTAAGTTTCATCGAAGAAGGGCCGCGGCCTTAGCTTATATTATTACATTTTGTTTTCTCTCGCTTATTTTTAGACTTTGGTTTCTACAGATCTACAAAGGAGAGACTCTTCATCAGTATTCTGTACAAAATAGATTGAGAAAAGAAATAGTAAGAGCTCCGAGAGGGAGAATTTACAGCAAGGATAATAAGATATTAGTTGATAACTTTCCTCGCTTCGATGCAATTCTTACCAGACAATTTTTAAGAGATAAGAAAAAAACAATCAAAAGGCTAAGTAAAATATTAGATATCCCAGTGAAAACTATTCAAAGAATAATTAGAAAAAGCCAAAGCCAAGCCAAATACATTCCAATCATTATAAAGAAAAATATTTCTTCTGCTGAAAT
>CAYGUN010000095.1:0-2406 GCA_964353025.1 uncultured Bacteriovoracaceae bacterium | reverse complement strand
TCTCAGCCAGGTAAGAGTTTAAGGCTTACTATTGATTCTGATATGCAAAAAGCAGGGTACAATGCCTTAATTGGTAAAGAAGAAGACCGTGATAAATTTCCAAACAAAGTTGGAAGTGTTGTGGCCATTGATGTAAAAACTGGTGAAATACTTGCCATGGTTTCAAACCCCGCTTTTGATCCATCTCAATTTAGTAAAGGGTTAACTTCAGAGTATTGGAGTTCACTCATAAATGATCCCAATAACCCATTAAGAGATAGGGTTATTCAAGAACACTATTCCCCTGGTTCAACTTTTAAGCCTTTTACCGCCATTGCAGCTTTAGAAGAGGGGATTATCAGTGAAAATTCAAAAATAAGGTGTCACGGAACATTTAGACTTGGACGCAGAGTTTATCACAGTTGGCAAAAGTGGGGAACAAAGAAAGTTGATGTGGTTGATGCTCTTATGCAGTCATGTAATATCTTTTTTTATAAAGTAGCAGCAGAGTTAGATATCGACGTATTGGCAAAATATGCAAAACTTTTTGGCCTAGGAACTAGAACAGGAATTAAGCTTCCAAGAGAAGTTTCTGGATTAATTCCTGATCGTGAATGGAAATTAAAAAGAAATGGAGTGGAATGGCAATTAGGTGAAACACTTTCATGTGCCATTGGACAATCCTATGTTTTAACTTCAACTCTTCAATTGGCCATTGCTTATTCTGCCATCGCAAATGAAGGAAAAGTTTTTAAACCTATTATTGTTAAAGAGATACTTGATCAAGAAGGGAAAGTTCTTGAAACAAGAGAAGCTGAAGTCACTCGAAATATAAAGCTAAAGCAGAAAACATGGGACCTAGTGAAAAGAGGTTTGTACAAGGTTATGAACAACCCGAAAGGAACTGGTTGGTGGAGAAGAGGCTACGGATTAGATATGGCTGGAAAGACAGGAACTGCCCAAGTTATGAGCTCTACTGCAGAAGATATTTATGATAAGTGCGAGAAAAAACCTTACGAGCAAAGACATCATGGTATTTTTGTTGGGTTTGCTCCATTTGATGACCCTCAAATTGCAGTTGCCTCAATGGTTGAACATGGTTGTCATGGTAGTTCAGCAGCAGCACCAGTTGTAGCAGCGGTCATAGAAGAGTATATGAAAAAATACTTACCAGAGAAGAAGAAAATATATGAAAAAAAGCAAAGTGCTCAATATAGAGAATATATAGCTAAGAAGAAAGAAGCTGCGGCAGAAAAAGAAGCAGAGGCAGAAGCGGAGTCTGCAGGGGAAGAAGAATGATATCAGAATCCATGGGATTTTTGAAAAAATACGATTATAGCTTTATTGGTTTAGCCGTTACTATTTTTATTTTAGGCGTGATTAATCTTTATTCTGCGACTCATGCAAATCCACAATTGAATGAAATTTACAAAACTCAGTTTATGTATTTTGGACTTTCAATGATCATAGGCGTTGTGGTGAGTTTCATTAATCCTAAAAATATTTTTAGATATTCTTATATTATTTATGGTTTTAATATTTTTCTTCTCATTTTAGTTCTCGTTTTAGGAAAGATCGGGATGGGGGCCCAAAGATGGCTCGTCATAGGCCCTTTTAGGTTGCAGCCATCTGAGTTAATGAAAATTTCAACTGTGTTGGCCCTTGCTCGGTGGTTTTGTAAGGCCCACCCTGAAAGAGGGCTTGTTTTAAAAGATCTTATTATTCCCTCAATAATTGCTTTTATTCCTGCTGTCTTGATTATTATTCAACCAGACTTGGGAACTGGTTTATTAATTCTTCTTATCTACGCGGTGATTGTTTATTATCGAAAACTTCATTGGAAATCGATTGCTATTATTGGGCTCATTGGAATTTTAAGTGGTGGACTCATGTATAAATATGGGTTGAAAGAGTATCAAAGAAAAAGAATCCAAACCTTTATTAACCCTTACGCTGATGCTAAAGGTTCAGGCTATAACGCTATTCAATCTGAAATTGCCATTGGTTCAGGACGCCTTCTTGGAAAAGGTTATATGAAATCCTCTCAAGGAGCATTGGCCTTTCTACCTGAAAATCACACCGACTTTGTTTTTTCTATTTTTAATGAAGAGCATGGTTTTATTGGGGCCGTGTTTTTAATTATTTTGTATCTCGTTTTGTTTTATCGCTATATATGGCTTTCAGCGGCAGTCCTACATTTTTACGAATCTATTGTGGCCGTGGGGCTCATGTCTATTTTCTTCTGGCACACTTTGGTTAATATGAGCATGGTCATGGGGTTAATGCCCGTGGTGGGCCTTCCTTTGCCGCTCATGTCTTATGGAGGCTCGTCTTTACTCACTTTTGGACTTGTCACAGGTTTAGCGACATCTATCAGTAACTCAAGAAACTTATTTTAATTTCAACTAGTTATAACTCTTTAAAGCT
>CAYGUN010000094.1:0-9310 GCA_964353025.1 uncultured Bacteriovoracaceae bacterium | reverse complement strand
TATTCTAACTTTAACAGTAGATCCTCAAAAAGTTAGAAAAATTACAAGAGCAACCTTAAGAAGGAAAGGGAGTATGTATTGGCACTGCCTTGCCGGACAAACCGTTTTCCCTGTTCAGATAGCAGTTAGATTAAAAATCCCTCTCATTATCTGGGGGGCCCATCAAGGTGTAGATCAGGTTGGAATGTACTCTCATCATGATTATGTAGAGATGACACGGAAATATCGAAAAGAGCATGATCTCATGGGGCTTGAGGCCCAGGATTTAATAAACTCTTATGATGGGATAAGTGAAGAAGATGTATTTCAGTTTTTATATCCAGAGGATTCAGAACTTTCAAGGGTCGGTGTAAGGGGAATATATTTAAATAATTACTTCAGATGGGACACAAAAACCCAACATGAAGAAATGCTAAAATTATATAAATATGAGTCTAATTACCAAACGAGAACAATGGATAATTACAATGATGTTGATTGTTTTAATTATTCTGATACTCATGACTACATAAAATATTTAAAGTATGGATATGGTAAAGTTACAGACCATGTGAATAGAGATCTTAGGCTAAGACATATAACTCGTGAACAAGGGTTATCTTTAATTTTAAAATATCAAAAAAAGTCACCTGAATTTTTAGATAAATTTTTAAATTGGATCAATATTAGTAATCGTAGTTTTAAGTTTCTTATTAATGAACATCGTGACCAAAGAGTTTGGAATAGAATCGATGGTCACAAATGGGAAATCAAAAAAGATTATGATATTGACCAGCTCGGAAGAGAGCGTTCTGAAGGTGAGCAAGATTTAAATGATTTTGTTCTTCAACGTAATGAAGATAGCTCTTATTATAAAGATGATTATATTTTAATTGGTAAAGGGTATAAGCCTTATTACAATGCTTAGTGCTGCGCAGTAAAAATCTTTAATATTTACTCTTGGTTAATAAAACACCTTTCGCTATGATTAGGCTTTAATAATTTTTTAATAGGCTATAAATTAAATGCTCTTTAATTCTTTAGAGTTCATGTTTTTCTTTCCCATTGTTACGCTGGTCTTCTACCTCGTTCCATATAAATGGAGATGGGTCCATTTACTTTTCTCTAGTGCTGTTTTTTATATGGCCTTTATCCCTGAGTTTATTTTCCTTCTCCTCGGTACAGTCTTTGTTGATTTCTACTGTGCTAAATATATTGGAACAACGGACTCTCAAAAAATGAAAAGGATTGTTTTTTGGTTTAACATGATTTTTTCATGTGGAATATTATTTGTATTTAAATATTATAATTTTTTTAACGAAAATATTTTGACCATATGTGAGTGGTTAGGTATTTTTTATCAACCTGAACGCTCATCCCTTATTCTTCCTCTTGGTATCTCCTTTTATACCTTTCAAAGTCTAAGTTATGTAATAGAAGTTTATAGAGGAACTCAAAAATGCGAGAAACATTTAGGATATTACGCATTATATGTTCTTTTTTACCCTCAACTAGTTGCAGGTCCTATTGAAAGACCTGGACACCTTTTAGGGCAATTTAGAAAAAAAACTGATTTTAATGCAGACAAAGTTATTCATGGACTAAAACTGATGGCTTGGGGGTTTTTTAAGAAAGTGGTCATTGCTGATAGGTTGGCTGTTGTTGTTGAACATGTTTATAGTACGCCTTACGAATTTTCAGGAATCAGTCTTTTTGTTGCCACTTTCTTTTTTGCCTTCCAGATTTATTGTGATTTCTCTGGTTATTCAGATATTGCAATAGGAGCCGCAGAGGTTATGGATATAGAGCTTATGAAAAATTTCAGGCAACCTTATACCTCACGTTCTATTTCAGAGTTTTGGAAAAGATGGCATATATCTTTAATGAGTTGGTTTCGAGATTATATTTATATACCTCTTGGAGGAAATCGAGTTTCTGAATTAAGATGGATTTTTAATACTCTTTTTGTTTTTCTACTTAGTGGGCTTTGGCATGGAGCTAACTGGACTTTTGTGGCTTGGGGGGGGCTTAATGGACTTTATATTATAGGAGGTAAGTACACCCTTGCTTTAAGAAGTCGTATCGCAAAAGTATTCCATGTTGATAAAGTACCATCTTTATTAAAATTTTATCAAGTCACTGTCACCTTTACCCTTATTTGTATTACCTGGGTCTTTTTTAGGGCCAATAATATAACAGAGGCCATCTACATTGTTAAAGCGATACCTCCTGCTTTAATGGAATATCCTTTATATGTAAAAAATAATATTCACCTACTTGGAAAAGGAGTGAGTCTATTAAAAGATGTGTTTCTTAATTTAGGAGGAAAGGAGTTTGTAGGGACGATTCTTCTTCTGTCTTTCTTATACTTGGTAGAGTTATATAGTTCTAATAAAAAAGACTTCAGAAAACTAATTCAGAAAAACCCTTTCTTTGTAAGATGGTTTTTTTACTATGTGGTAGTTGCAGCAGTTTTAATTTTAAGTAATTACACTGCTGATAAGCCTTTTATTTATTTTCAATTTTAGTAGGAAGGTATGAAAGAAATTTTAATATTATTAAAAAAACTGTCTGTTTTTATTCCTCTTGGAATAGCTCTTCTCATATTCCCTATTGCACTCCTTTTTTTTAGTGGCGAATTCAAGGATATAGATAAAGTCATTAAAATTCAAAATCAAAAAGAATCGAGAATACTTTTTGGAAGGAAATATTATTCTGATACATTCTATTACAAGTTAAAAGGAGCTGAGGTCAGAAGTGCTAAAGTTTTAGCACTTGGGACTTCCCGAGTAATGGCTTTTCGCTCTAGGTTTTTTAAAAACGAAATCTCTTTTTTTAATGGAGGAGGGGGCGTGAGAAAAATGTCACAGTTTGCTTCTCTTCTTAAAGAACTCCCTAAAAGTTCTTTGCCCGAAGTTCTCATCGTTGCCTTTGATCAACATTTTTTTAATCCAAACTGGGCAGGACAAGATAAGTTCTCTGATTTCCAGAAAACTTATTCAAAAAAAACATTTGCTGAAACTTGGAATTGGGGAAGACTCTATTTATTAAATGACATTTTATTTAATACGTCATTTTCATTAAAAACAGCTCTTTTTAATATTCATAATGACAACTTAATTGGTCTTAATGCAAAAAGTTTTAATGTGGGTTATCTTAATGATGGGAGTTGGTATTATGGCCAGATTGCACAAACTTTGCATAGTGAATACGATGAAGGATTTGAACCAACGATAAAGAAAATAATCCATGGACAAGAAGATTGGGAGCATGCCTCCTCCATTCGCCAAGAAAGCTTAAAAGAGCTAGAAGAACTGCTTATTTTTTGTAAGGATAACAATATTCACTTAGTAAGTTTTCTTCCACCTTTTGCTAAAAAAGTAGTAGATGCTTTTAAGGAGAAGGGCGAGTTACAGTCTTATTTATTTAAAATACCAGCTGCTATTCAACCTCTTTATGATTCCTATGGGTTTAAATTCTTTGATTTCACTGATCTTTCTACTATTACTGATGATAAAGAAACCTTTGACGGTTACCATGGTTCAGAAGTTGCCTATGCGAGGCTTTTACTCCGGATGGCCAAGGAGGACAGCCTATTGGCTAATTATATAGATCAAAGCTTTTTAAGAGAGAAGTTAGAGAAAGTAGAGAGTCCTTATTTTCTTATCGGAACTGACGAGTTTTAAAAGCAAAGTTAAATTAATACTCTTAGTATCGTTAGTTTAATTCAATCGACATCTTGTCTTCGGTGACAATTGTATTTTTAAAAATGTTCCTGGCATGCTCAAGTGCCTTGTATCGGTCTTCTATGTAAGGATATTTAGCAGCATCAAAGTGAACGAGGGCCAATTTTTTTACATTACATTCTTTGGCCACACCTGCAGAGTCGGTTGGATTAAGATGAGGCCAAAGAGGAGTTGATTCTCCTGGCCTAAGTCCACATTCGGCAATTAAAAGGTCTGCATCACGTGCAAGATCTTTCATATTATCACAAACACCAGTATCAGTAGTAAAAGTTATTGTTTTATTTGCAAATTCAAAGCGATAACCAAAACAGCGAGAAATGTGCACGAGTAGCCTTGCTTCTAATCCAAAGGGGAAGCCTTCATGCCTGCCTTCTGAGATTTCTTTTACACTGTATTTAATAGGAAGATCTTTAAGTCCAACAGTGAATGGTTGGTTGCAAATATGCTCTAGGATCTTTTCACTTCTATCTTGAGTAATAATTGTTACAGGATTTGAAAATTTGAATTTATTTAAAATATGCAATCCGAATATATGATCAAAATGAAAATGGCTTAAAAATAAGTAAATTGGTTTGTCTTCTGTAATATAACTATCAGCTCTATAAAGACCTGTTCCAGCATCCAGTATAATATAAGCTTCAGGAGCATCAATTAAATGACAAGTTGTATGTCCTGTATCGGAAGCAAACCAGCCATTGGTCCCTAGAAAATGAACCTTAACTGATTGGCTCATTTATTCACCTGATTTCTAACGGCTTGATTGCCTAGGGCCCTTTTTACTTCGAGTGCAGCATTTGTTCTCATTTCTATGTATCCTTCTGGTGAGAAGAACGCTACGTGTGGGGTGACAATTAACCTGTCTTTTATCCACTCTTCTTGGTTTTCTAAAGCGACAATAAGTTTTTGACTATCGTCATTAGGTTCAATTGGTAGTACATCAAGGCCACAAGCTTTAATCGTGCCATCTTTCATTGCATTGTAAAGGTCATTGATATTCATAAGGCCCCCTCTTGCAGTGTTTATTAAATAGGTTCCTTTTTGAACATGTTTGAAAAACTTCTCATTTAAAATTTCAGCAGTTTCTTCATTAACAGGGGTATGGATAGAAATGAACTGAGACTTCTTTGCTAGCTCTTCAAGAGATTCAACGCGAGTTATTCCTAGGGCCTTATGTTGTCCATCACAAACGTATGGGTCATAAAAAACGATGTCTAGCCCAAATGCTTTCGCCCTCATTGCTGTTGCTGTTCCAATTCGCCCTAGACCTATAATCCCTAGAGTTTTGCCTCTTAAACGAATAGGAAGAGCATTTGCTCGGTCCCAGTTTCTTTTTTCAACATTTTTAGAATATTTTGTTAAGCCCCTCGTAAGTGTAAGAAGTAGTGCTATTGTATGGTCTGCAACTTCTTCTGTTCCGTAATCAGGAATATTGCATACGATAATCCCTTTCTCTTTTGCATAATCTAAGTCTACGTTGTCAAAGCCAACACCAACTCGAACAATAATTTTACAATTATCAAGCTTAGCTAAAGTTTCTTTTTTATATGTGAGTTGATCATAGGCCAAAATAGCATCACAGCTTTTCCAAGTTTCATCATCAATATCTGAATTCTTAGTTGCTTGGGCAACAATAATTTCAGCTTCTGAACCTAAAATATCTTGTTCAATTTTAGCGGGTGCTTGTATTACGTCAGCTGCAAGTACTTTCATTGGGAGACCTCATATAGTTTTTGTGCAATCGAAAAATCATCATTTGTGTCAACATCTACGAATTCAATGTTTTTTACATGAAATAGAGCAGGGTTTACCCCAAACCAATAATTCCATTTTTTCATATCAGTTTTTTTTCCAATATAGATAGAGCCTGTTACTTCATAATATGTGTCAAGTTCTTGAGAGTAGGGGTGCCAAATTCCTGGGTTGAAATTTATGCCTCTTCCTTTTTCATTCAGGAAGAAAGATTTTGTAGGAAGAACTCCAATTAGAGAATCATGAGTTTTTTGTTTTTCTTCAAAGATTTTGAGTGCTTCGGAAAATCTATTAAAAAGAGGAGCCGTTGTTAATGCCCAAGTTACAGTTGGTTCTCCTGGGATTGTATCCATTATATGGTTTACAACACTTGACCAAGGTATGTGAGCTTGGCACATTTGTTCATCTCTTAAAAGAAATTCCACTCCATGTTTTTGAGCAACTTCTTTAGCCAGCATACTATCGCTTGAAACATAGATATGGTCAAATATATTGGAGTTTTTTAACTGCTTTATCTTGATATCGAGTAAAGATTCTCCTTTGTAGAAATCTTTAAAGTTTTTACTTTTTACTCTTTCAGATCCTTCTCGAACTGGAATAAGTGCGATATTACTAGACATTTTTTTGTCCTTGTTTTTCTTTATCAATGAAAATCTTATTATTTGGTATACTGGGCAGCCTGATTGCCAAGACTGTTGTTTCTTCATGAACTTTTACAATATGCTCTGTTTCACCTGGCTCAAGCATATAAAACATTCCAGGTTCCATCATATGGGTTTTTCCTTCAATATTGTATTCAACCTTTCCACTGAGAACAATGAGGAATTCAAAACTACATAGATGAAAATGAATTTCTTCAGTCATCTCCACTGGCAGTGTTTTTACGCAAATTTCGATATCTTTTCTATGAAAGACAGAATCTCGAGGGTAGAAGTGTCCACATAACCATCCCCTCATAGGGCCATCTATTATATCTTTGCTTACGTTAGCAACGATTGAATGAGTACCTTCCTGGATATTAGTTTGTGTCTTTAAGTGGCTAAGAAAATCTTTCATTTATTCCTACTTTTTTAAAAAAGGTCTTACCTTTTGGGTAAATAAATCAATGCTTGTTTTATCAGGATAGTCCATAAACCATAACATGAAGTGGTTGACTCCAACATCAATATATTGATTGAGTTTAGTTATTACTTGTTCGGGTGTACCAATAACAAATTGGTCTTGATAGTCTTCTTTTGAATTGTATCCTTCCATCTCAGGATTAGTGGCCTTAAGCTGTTTTAATATATCATCATCTTTTGAATTGTTAAACGAGCTTAAAGTTTTAAAATGGTTAAAAATATCATCAATTTCCTCTTCTGTTTCTCTTATTAAAATTTGAGTTTCAAAAGAAATACCGATGGAGTCATGGTTGCGTTTTTGCTTGATACACTCTTCATGTAAAACTGATATTTTGTTTTTTAGATCCTCAGGACTACATGGCATAGAGTTGAAAACATCTGCATTTTTTACAATACTCTCAACCATTTTGGGATTGTTTGTTTCACCCATCCAAACAGGGATTTTATTAACAGGAAGTGGAGTACAGATAGCATTTTTAACTTGGTAAAAATCACCTTCAAAAGAAAAGTTTTCTTGTGAGAGCATTCCTTTGATAACTTGAATTCCTTCATCCATTTGAGAGATTCTTTCTTCATCACTATTGCAAAAGGAAATGCCATAAGAATCAAACTCTGCTTTTCTCCATCCATAGTCATAAAAAAGAGTCACTCTGCCATTTGTAATATGAGATATTGTTGAAAATGTTTTGGCTACTAAAGAAGGAGTTCTAAAATTGTTACAAAGATGAATAGGAATTATCTCCATTTTGCTTGTAAGAGCCCCAAGAGCTGACATTAAACTAATACATTCCCAAATATCACCGTTGTTACCTAAGAAAACATGGTCAGCGATAAATACAGAGTCAAGGCCTAGCTTTTCACAGTAAAGAGTTATTTCTTTAATATCTTCCCAGCCCAGTTTCTTGTAATTTGGTGTTCTAAAAAAGGCCATGCCTGGATTAGCAAAAATAGGGGCACAAAAACCAAATTTAACTTCACTCATCGTTGGACCTTATTGAAAATTAACAGACATCCCACCATCAACAGTAAGTGTTGTGCCTGAAATAGCAGATGCTGCATCAGATGCAAAAAAGCAAATAGCATTGGCTACATCTTCTGGTTTGGCCAACCTACCAATAGGTGTTCTTTTTATGAAATAATTTAATAAATCGGGATCTTCTTCTAGTTCTTTACGATTAATATCTGTAATGACTGTCCCTGGTTGAACCGCATTAGACGTAATTCCATATTTTCCTGCAGCTATAGCAATAGATTTCATCAGCTGATTAACGGCTCCTTTAGTGGAGCAGTAATGAGTTTGAAGTTCTCCTCCAAACACAGCACTTACTGAACTGGTAAAAATAATTCGACCAGGAGTTTTAAGTTCAATCATTCTTTCCAGGGCTAACTGTGAACAAAAAAATGCTCCTTTTTGATTAATTCCTATGACAGTGTCAAGTAACTGCTCATCAATTTTAAGGAACTCTTCAAAAGGGCAAATACCCGCATTGGCCACCATAATGTCGATTTTACCAAACTGCTCAATTGTGAAGTTGATCAGTTTTTGGACCTGAGATTTTTGTGAAACATCTGCTTCAAAACCCACGGCCATACCACCTGTATCTAAAATTTCTTGAACGACCTTGCTCATAGATTCAGGAGTTTTCGAATTTAACTCTTGATTAACAATAACTTTCGCCCCTTCACGGGCAAGCTGAAGACATGTAGCCCTTCCAATTCCCTTGGAGCCGCCAGTGACGATGGCCACCTTATCTTTGAATCTCATTTCAATCACCCTTTAGAGGTCTTTATAGAAGAGCATTCTAACCTTTTGCTAGCAATTTTGTCTATTAAAGTGGGTTAGTTCTGATATTGATTTTATGCATAAAATTTAGATTAAAGCTTTTCGTTTTTCAAAGGGAATTTTATATTCAAAGAGCTCATCATCCTTAAGAGGTTTTGAATGAAAGTGTTGCAAGATTTTTTCCAACGCTGGGAGTAGCAAATCTTCATCTTTAAGAAAATAAACAGGAGATCTTTGAAGTTTTCGGGTATCACCTATGATATCAGTTCCTGGGAGGTACTTCATTCTTCCTCGCCCTCCAGTTTGTAAAACAGGGACGCCATTTTCAATAGCTTCTTCCATTGTCGTTGAGGAGTAGCTTATCAGAAGATCTGATTTGCTTAGAACGTCGAGAAAGCGCTCTTCCACACTAATTACATAATGAGGAGAGTTTGGCAAGGCACTTGTTAAATCAGCCAATGAAAGGTTGACACGGGGACGAAATTTTATAATGAGAAATACTCCTTCCATTTGTGAAACAGCATGAATAAGGTTCTTTATAGTTTCAATATATTCATCAAGTGTTTCATACATGAAAAAACGAATAGAAGGTCTTTGCTTAGAGGTGCCAGCATGGAGGATAATTTTTTTATTTTTAGGAACACTCAATTTATCTAAAACATCAGGATCTGTTTGAAATAGTTTGCCCCATGTAAGTGGACCCGTAAGAATTTGTTGTGATTTCATATTAAATTCTGTTGCAAATTTTTGTGCTAATTTAGATTGAATTGCCGCATAAGTATGATCCGTAAGGAAAAGACCTCTTGCTAATCTTTCAAATTCAATTCGAGAAATTTCATCTAATGGAATGGGGTGGGAGCCGTGGGAAATTATAATACTTTTTAATGCAAGTTTTGTTGAAATCTCGCCGAGAGAAGCAGTTGCTCCAATAC
>CAYGUN010000093.1:0-9331 GCA_964353025.1 uncultured Bacteriovoracaceae bacterium | reverse complement strand
TATGGGCAGTCTGTGGTTGTTGAGTTTTTGGTCCCCAATAGTTTTTGCCTAAGTGGAGATGTTATTTATGCCAATAATTTTGCTATGAGAAGTCGTATTATAAGTGAGAATAAATCTCAATACAGACTGCAGGTTGCATGGAAATTCCTGATGAAAGGAGAAAAAACAACACTACGAAACTTTCTCTCCTCTGTTGAACCTAATATTCCTGCCGCTGCTGCCAAAAAGGCCCCAATTGAAGAAGATGATGATGATGATGACTTTAGCGACTTAGGCCTATAGAATAACTCATGACTACTTTTAGATGGAATAGAATTCGATCACAATTATCTGCTTGGTTTTTAGCTGTCTTTTTTATTTTGATTATATCAGGGGCCGTCATTAGCGAGCTTTTTCAATCATCACCCTTACCAAGTAATCTTTCTCAGCTTTATGTAAATCCTATTCAAGAAAATTTCACTCTGCAGGTTTCTTCAATTGATTTCAAAAATAAGTTTGGAAAATTTACTTTGCAAAAAATAGTCGATGAATCATCCCCTCTCTTTCGTAGCTGGAACTTAACCGTACCACGAGAATTGCCCGCCAAATCACTGGCACTGGAGTCTATTTTTAAGACTCTCTTATCTATTAAGATTAAAAAACTGCACCAATTTGAACCCATTAATATTGCGAGCTTCTCCTTAGATAATCCACTTATTTCAATGACCTTATACGCCCCAGAGAAGAATATTGACGTTAATTTTGGACTTATTAATCCTATTGATAATTCAGCTTATATGACTGTGAGTGGACATAAAACTATTTATCAAGTTGAATCTCTCGAATTTCCCTTAGAAACGTTTGAGCTTACTTCATTTATTGAATCAAAAATTTTTCTTACTCCCTTAGATGAGATCACAGGGATTGCTATCTATAGAGGCAATAATAAAAGCCCCAGTCTTGAGTTTAATAAAACTGAAGATACTTGGACTGATGAAAATAAGAGAGAATTAGACAAAGAAAAGGTGCAAGATTATTTGAAGAAATTAACGATGTCCAAAAGTCAGCTTATCTTGGATAAATCAGATGAAAAGCTTAAAGAAAAGCTTGAAAAAGAGATGAAATACTTAAGCTACCGAGTGGAAGTTTATCGAGGGGATAAGAAAAGCACTTATGAAATAAGCCAACCCATCAAGGCCATGGCCGAGTATAAAATTGAGCATAGGAAGAGTCTCATCATAACTTCCAGTGCTGAAGATTATCCCTATATTGCAAAACGAGAACTGCTTACTCTATTAGACGCTCGCTCAAAAAGCTTTAGGGCCCCAAGTATTAAGAAAATTTTCTATTAGATCAAAAAAGGCCCTCTAGCAGAAGGCCTTCATATTTTTAATTTAAACTGAGAATTACTTTATTTCTTTATGAACAGTGTGCTTTTTAAGAAATGGATTATACTTCTTAAGCTCAAGTCTTTCAGGATGTGTCTTCTTATTTTTACTCAGGTGGTATCTTGAAGGAGATTTTCCAATCTTTCTTGCTTCAGTACACTCCAAAATAATGTTTACTCTTGATCCTTTCCTGGCCACTATATACCTCACGTGTTACTTAAATTCATAAACGAAAGCGAAAATGTAACGCATTAAGCGCGTACTGACAAGTAAAATGAGCACTATGAAAAACATAATAAATTCAGATAATTGGACCTTTTGCTACAAAGCAGCAGGCTCCCTAAGAGTCCAAGTTAACCTCACAGCAGAGCCAGCTCAAAACCCTGAGGACTCTATTTTATACAGCGTGACTGTTATCAAAAATGACAAGCTAGAAATCAGCGTCACCGACTTTCAAGAGCTTACTCAGGCCTGTAGCTATATCAATGAACGTTATAAGAACTGGCGCTTGGTGGACCAAACAGATAAGCCTAAGGACGATGGGTCGGGGTGCTCGACTTGTGTGGCCCATTAATTTAATTACATTGATTTAAACTTTGCCCACTCTTGTTTGTTCTTGTACATATCAGATTTACATTTCTTGAACTTATCACTTTCAACTATACTATCCATACCAGGTATCATCCAACCCGATCCTTCTTCTTTACAGAAATTCTCAACATATTCCACCCAACGATCTTGTACTTATTTACTTGACTTCTCAAAACTCATTGCCCCAAATAGTCTGGCCAAGTTGTTATAAGTAAAATCCAGAAACTGCTTTTGGTGCTCACTCTTTGCTGTTCCAAACAAACTTCCAATATTAAACCCTACCTCCAGAAATCCTCCTTCATAGTGATCGGGAGTTGAACAATTTATCACTGTAGTCTGTCCAATTGAAAGATTACCTCCAAGAAAGTTTCGTGCTGATTTCACAATATTTTTAGTAGTAGCTGAGCCTGAAGTCCAAGAGCTACCAGTCCCAAAAGTAACAGTATCAATCCAAGATTTTGCTCCTAAAACCATTGTCTTCCCAGCAACACCATAAGGTGCCTCAACACGATTTTCACCTTTCCCAAAATTGAAGGCCTCAAAGCCAACTTTATAATACGCGAGACTTGAATCAGCATCTAGCAATTTAATAAAGTAGGATAATAGTTAATCTTGTATTTAATCAATGAACTGATATGATCAAAGTGCATGAAAATACTAATTTACCTGAGTTTTTTACTTTCACCTTTGTCTTCATGGCCACTCTTTATTCAAGAAGTTGAAAATGAACTCATTAATAATGCAAGTCCAAAAATAGAGGGCGTTACACTTAATCAAGAAAAGTTGGCCAATTATAGGCTGAAAAGAAAATACTGTTTATGTCATATTGCTCTCATCCCAAATATTAATAATCTAAAACCAACCCTTGAAAGATGTTTTCAAAAAATATCAGTTGAACAAAATAATGAATCAAAATTAAACCAATTACGCGAAATTGATCCTGATCTTTGTTCGAAAAATGATATGAATTCACAGGCCATGAAAAATTACATAAAAATTCATAGAGAAAAACAAAAAGAAGAGATCCAATTAAGTTCTATTGATATTGAAAAGAAATACTGTACAGCAGAAGATGGAAAGCTCAAAACAAGTTGTGTTAATGCTCTCGTTAATTTAATTAACAAGCTTGAAAAAGGCCAGTTAGAGAAAGAATGTCAACAAGATATAGGAAATACTAAAAATAGAGATATAAACCTTTGTATAAAAAAGAAAGCATTAACTTATATTAATAATCTTGAGACATCTTTCAACCCATTCAATTCACTAAAAAATGCTTTTTGCGAAAAAATACAAAAAAAAGACTTCCCTTGTATAACAGAACTATCTAACTCTATTGATGGCCAAGATAAGATGAAAAACAAATGTGAAAAGAAGGTATTCATAACAGAGCAGGCAAGCTCCCTATGCCTTCAAATTCAGCTAAGAACAACGCTGCTTAAAAACACAGCATTTAATATTTCAGAGGTCCAACAATGCATACAAAAAATTGATAAATCAAAAATTTTAACATGCCTAGAAAAAAAGTTAGAATGCAAGCGAGAATATAAAAGTGGTTGTGAATGGGTAGAGATAATCAGTAATAAAAAATGCTTGGCAAGAACAGAACTAGTACCACTGATTGAGAAAATTCCAAACTCTCTCAAGGATAAAGATAACTTTTATGCTGGTTTAGCGATTTGCCCTTTTATAACAAAATCGGAAGAGCCTGTACTGGCATATTGTTATGATAAAAGCTCTGTCAAAGTCTCAGCAAAAAAATGTTTAAAATCAGACTTTGAAACTGAGAAAGCTAAAAGATCTTTATATGATTATTGTAAAAAAAACCCGAAGAAGTGCTTCCCTTAAATTTTAATTAATATCTAACTGTTTAATTGCACGCCTAATACTTTTTGCATCATGACTGTCAATAGAGAGAGTTGATTCATTCTCTCTATTAATCGATTTGTCTACAAACGCCTTGAACTCTTCTCTATCTAAGTTCCTGTAAAATTGGGCAATTTTTTCGTATCCCAGATTTGAATAAATACTAATTAGTAATTCAACACTCTCTGAGCTTTGATTAAGAAAAAAAGACTCCCTTAAGAAATTAAATCCTCTCTTGGACTCTTCACAATTGCCTGTCTTCAGCAACTGTTTTGCCTTTTCTAACTTAATAACCGCTTCATCATTAAAATTAAAATTACTCTCATCTTGAAGTAAATTTTCAGCATTTATCGGCCAACCATTATTTTTTAATTTAACTGCTACTTTCATTAGTTTAAAGGCATTTAGCATCCCCGCGCCATTAACTTGGGGATTTTGCCAGGAGTTTGGCGTAGATACAGCTGTTTTTCTTAATAGAACCTTTGCCTGCTCAAGTGATAATTCCCCAAGAATTGACTTAGCATCTGCTAGCGCTGCTGAAACCATTGGAGTTGCCCCACTTGTGCCACCAAAGTCGTTCATATGTCCCTCTGGGCCTATTGTTGCTTGAGAATGGGCAGCTGGAGCAGCAATAACAACACCATCTCCTTCATTTGAATCATGGTTAATCATCCCATAAGGATTTAAATTACCCACTAAGATTGCATTAAGCTGTGAGCTTTTATCTTCCTTTTGTCCATCGGGATAGAAGTTTCCTGAGGGCATAATGATGAGAGAATTTTTTGCGGCCTTATTCACTAAAGTAATGAGCTGTTCTGAGTTCTTTGAATGTAAATAATCATCACATTGGTTAAGTTCACATTGAGTTTGTATTTCAATATTTACAACTTCGTTTTTTTTTTGTGCTAAATCAAAAAATGCCATTTCAAAGTTTGTAAGAGATTGTACGCTGTCAAATGATTTATTTAAGTAATATGCCTGAGAAATTACAGTATTTTCTGATATACCATATGGTCTTTTACCTGCTAGTAAATTGAGAACTGCTGTTGCATGTCTTCCATCATCACTAAATATAGGCTTTCCTAAAATTTTTCTATCAAAATCTTCCGCTACTTTACCAGTGAATTGCTCCATCACAGGGTATTGGTCAACATTGGCAATACGAACTTTTGAGGAATCTGAAAGCGAAGCCACAAACTCGCGTGAAAGATCTGATCCAATTAACTGTTGAGACCAAAGAGTTGGTAATTGTCCTAATCTTGCAGGAACTAATTCTTCTAGTGTATAATCACAAAATAAATCACTTTCCCAAATTTTAGTAATTAAATCTTCAGCACTTGTTTTAGAATCACCCCAAATACTCCATGCATTTTCTCTACCACATGTAGTACTGCCTGTACTAGTTGTAACCTCTCCTGTCTGAGAAAAGGCACTACCAGAAAATATAATTATGAATAGAACGACCCTCATTAAAGGAGGATCGTCATATTTTGAATAAATACATAGTCTTAAATTGAAATCGGAAGTTTTTTCCAACGAAGTGCTTAGTTTTTTGCATTTGGATCTGCTACAACAAAGCCAATATCTTTAAGATTTCTTATCTCTGAAGATGGGCTTCCCATAAGACAACCTTTCTGACTGCTGTGATAGCTTTTTAAATCAGCCCAATCGATGTTGTCGCTTACACATGCAGTATATTTAGAAGAATTATCTGAATAGGAAGCCTGACAAACACTTTTCCAAAATTCTTCCAGTTTTATTCTTTGAGCATTTCCACAGTGCTTATTTTTATCAAAGAAATTTTTCAGCTGAACAACCTTACCACCTTCCGGACACTTCCCCTCACTCGGTTTCCCTTTGATTTCAGACCTTGGAAAATGGTCTGCTGGCTGATTCTTCCAACCAATATAACAGGTCCAGTAATCACCTGCAGGAATTTCTTGAGGAGGTTCAGGAGGAGGCGTGTCTGATAACTCCATCTTGCATGGTGGAGTCCAGCGAATACTAGTAATATATATTTTTTTATCGACGGAAATATTCCAAGCCCTTCTTTGATCATCAATTTGCTTTTGATAATCATCACGGCTACAAGTCTCAATTTCACCTTTTCCTTTAACTTTGCCTGCACCGTTAACACATTTTGCATTATTAATATTATTGGCAGAATTTCCAGCAACTCTACAACCAAGCCAACCAGGACACGTTGCTGCGGGAAACTTGTCACACTGAACTGAAAAAGCTTTAGGGCCTAAAAAAAGAGAAAGCGCAAAAAGTGTAAGTATTTTTAATTTCATATTTTACTCCCAAATAGTATTACCACTTAATTATAAGCTAAAAATTCGTATTCATAAAATTCAAATACTTAGAAGAAAAATATTCACTTTGTTTGGTTGGCACTTATATCTTATTGAATTTAAAAGACAAAACTGCCAACTAAATAAGTCGTCTATTTATTAAAGTTTTCACACAGTTAACCCGATAATTATGGTCAGGGAGATAGTTAACTTAAATTATTTATATGAGACTATTAAGTTTAATATTAGTATTCACTTTCATTATAACTCCAGCAAATGCTGGGTTCATTGAGCTTAGTAAACTCGACTCAAAGGGAAATCTTTATCGCGCAATAAGTGGCGTAGAAGAACTCAGAACAGCTTTAAATCTTAAAGCACCAAGTGGATCTTTCCCAACAGGAGGAGTTCCACGAGTAGCAACAGTGACAGGAGCAGTAATAACTGAATCTATCGCCTTTGGAGTTGGTACGACTACTGCCAGAGTTGCTACTATCACAGGGGCTTCTGTTACTCAATCTCTTACTAGTGAATATACTAATGCCGGTGAAAGTGCTATCAAAAATCTGGATGCTTATGAGCAAGTTGTTTGTCATGTCAGTGTTCTTGACCCTGGCATGCTCTATCACCTTACAGAGAAGAAAAAAGTGTATATTCAAACTCACCCAGAGAAAATTGAAATACTTTTCAATTCTGTCACAAAGAAAAAAGATGGAATGGTCCATTTTGAGTATGGTGCTGGAGCTGAAAAAATGGCAGCAACTCTAGATAAAGGCTTTTTCTCCTTTGTCCTCTCTGACACAAAAACTGGTGAGCTTAAGAAAACAATTACAAGAGCTGATACTAAGGACTTCCCAAAAGAATGCTGGGTTGGAAAATACTCCGAGGCCATCAAGTATGCTGAAAAAATTAATATTGAAGCATTTCTTGCAGCTACTGTTGACAAGAAAGCGATGAATGAGTTTATCAGTCTTCAATTTAAACAAGCTAATCTTGGCCTAGAAACTAAGAAGTTATGTGAGAAGTCTTACCAGGACGCCGCCAAAGGTATTACAAGTATCACTACTGATGCACAGAAAGTAGAAATTGCTAAAAAAATGAAAAACAATAAATGTATCCTCCTTGCTGAAGTTGACTTCAATAATAGAACTTCAGCTGATGGTAATGCACTCGTGGGCATTGGCGCAAATAACCAAATGGCCTACACTGGACTTGATGAGAAATGTGTCCTTGGAAATGGAAAATTTAAACTTGCAGAAAGAACTAGTTCTTCAAGAGCTCCAAGTAGTATTCATAAAATTTGTGTAGGAATTATCAAGTGTAATGACGATATTAAATCAATTAAGAGAGATAAAGAACAACTTGTATACTGTGCTCCACAAGCAAATGGAAGCTGTGGTTCTATTAATGCTTGTGTGAATGCACCAGCAATTGAAGGTGTTACTAATATCGAAAGTGACTTTGATATTATCAAAGCACTAAACGGAAACTAGGAATATGATGTTAGCAAGATTATTAACATTAATACTTATCTTTAACCTTCTCATTCCGGCAAATGCGGCGATGATATCCGTTGATGACGTTCAAAATGCTGCAATAAAAAGAGAGCTTAAGAAGATATCAAAAAAATTTGCCAATTGGTCTGCTCCAACATCTGATTCTTTAAATGCAGACCCAAGTGTCGCGATAGCTTCACGAGTAGCAACAGTGACAGGAACAGTAATAACTGAATCTATCGCCTTTGGAGTTGGTACGACTACTGCCAGAGTTGCTACTATCACAGGGGCTTCTGTTACTCAATCTCTTACTAGTGAATATACTAATGCCGGTGAAAGTGCTATCAAAAATCTGGATGCTTATGAGCAAGTTGTTTGTCATGTCAGTGTTCTTGACCCTGGCATGCTCTATCACCTTACAGAGAAGAAAAAAGTGTATATTCAAACTCACCCAGAGAAAATTGAAATACTTTTCAATTCTGTCACAAAGAAAAAAGATGGAATGGTCCATTTTGAGTATGGTGCTGGAGCTGAAAAAATGGCAGCAACTCTAGATAAAGGCTTTTTCTCCTTTGTCCTCTCTGACACAAAAACTGGTGAGCTTAAGAAAACAATTACAAGAGCTGATACTAAGGACTTCCCAAAAGAATGCTGGGTTGGAAAATACTCCGAGGCCATCAAGTATGCTGAAAAAATTAATATTGAAGCATTTCTTGCAGCTACTGTTGACAAGAAAGCGATGAATGAGTTTATCAGTCTTCAATTTAAACAAGCTAATCTTGGCCTAGAAACTAAGAAGTTATGTGAGAAGTCTTACCAGGACGCCGCCAAAGGTATTACAAGTATCACTACTGATGCACAGAAAGTAGAAATTGCTAAAAAAATGAAAAACAATAAATGTATCCTCCTTGCTGAAGTTGACTTCAATAATAGAGCTCCTGCTTCTGAAGCTCAGGTTGTTAAAACTTGGGAAAATCTTGAAACAAGTTGTAAGTTAGCTGGTGGCGGTTTTAAAGATGCTGTTGCGGGACAGATTACGACAACTCGTGAACCAGGAAATGAATCTAAGTACTGTCTGGGTGTCATTATGTGCGACAAACGAGTAAAATCAATTGATAGGAAACTCACTATCAGAAAAGATGACCCCATGGTCGTATACTGTAAAAAACAAGGAGACTCTTGTCCTGGTATTACAGACTGTATCAATGCTCCTAATGAAGACAACTTCAGCTCAGGTCAGGTTGATATCAAAATATTGTACCAGTAGAAGTAGTTGTTAAAGATGTGTAAGAGACTTCTTTCACTCATTCTCGCCCTTGAGCTAATCACTCCAGGATTTGCCGCTTTTGAAGTACCTTCAAAAGAGCTTTCTAATTATTTAAAAAACTTAAATTATTTTCCCGTACAAAGTACTGGGCCAAGATTAAGCATCATCACTGGGACAACAGTTGAAGAGAGTATTACTGAGCCTAATATGTCGGCCACAGGTAGAACCTACGCATCTCTGTATGAGCAATCTGTAGGTCTCTATTGTAAGCAAACTCCAAAACCTGATAAATGCATCAACGATCTCATTAAGGACTTGCGCTACGCAGGCGCCGCTGTTTGGAATAAACGCAGTGAAATGGAGAAAAATGGTTTTGTTGTCATAGAAGAAAATAAAAATGATCCTTGGGCCCAATATTGTGAAGATAGAAATAGCTTTAAGGGGAAAGAGAAAAAT
>CAYGUN010000092.1:1744-9355 GCA_964353025.1 uncultured Bacteriovoracaceae bacterium | reverse complement strand
ATCAGTAACTCAAGAAACTTATTTTAATTTCAACTAGTTATAACTCTTTAAAGCTGGTAAAAATTATAAGACTCGTTCTCATCTTGTATGCATGATGTTAGTAACGTCACTAAATCTAGTGCCGAGAACATTAATGTTAAAAAATATAGTCATTCTTATTGTTGTTTTTACTGTCTGTGCCTCAGCCGTTGAAAAGGCTCCCGGGCCACTGCTTAATGATAAATGTGCTGAACTTTTTTTAACTTCAGATGAAGTGATATCTCTTAACCAAAGATATATTCAATATGAACAAGCCTACCTTCAAAACGATTTTCAAAAATATAAAGAAATTCTTTGGAAATCTCATGATAACCGAGTGAATGCCAATATACTGAAAGGCTATCAGTATAAGATGGATTATTTGCGTTCTTGGTATAGAAGAACTTGGTATGGACTAAGAGGTAATATCAATTATATCCCGGGCCATTATCAATTCTTTGATACTGAACATCAGTCGATTTTTGTCATTGAGACATTGGCCATAATAGGACAAGTTGCAGACGAGGCCAAAAAGAAAAAAGCAATTGAATTAGGGCATAGCTGGATAAAAGAGTACTCCACCTATCACCAACGATTAAATAACAAAATAGATGAAGGCTTTGAAGCTAAATTGGAAGTCCCTTATCTTGAAGAAGCTCTTAATAAATACAGTTTCGAAGATTTTTTAGGAACAGATGAAGTTATTATTAAATTACCTGAAATTAAAAATGGGAAATTAAAAATCGTGAATAAGGCCTTTTCTTCAAAAAATGCTCTTAAGCACTATTATGAGAAAACAGTTAAAACTAAAATTAAAAATATCTTTCCTAAAAAACGCTCTCTAAACTCAAAATTAAGAAATAGTGAAATAGACCATATTCTCGTTGGGCAAGCTCTCATGAGAAGAAGGCTCAGTTTTTTATTAGATAAACTAAGAGATATTAAAGAACACAGACGAGACCCGATTCAAGTTGAGTTTATTGGGTTAATTGAAAAGGCCCTTCATTCTCCTCTTTTAAATCCTCGCAGTGATGCTGTTTCTTCTGCTTATAGAAAAGAATTTTTTAATGAAATTCGCGCCATTTTTATGTTTAAAAAAGGTAGTGAAAGGCAAAAACAGCTTAATTTAAATTTTGTGCAAGAACAGGCCCAAGAGCAAACGAAAAAACTCTATAGCAATATGAAAAAAATGATTGTCTTAGTGGCAATGGGGGGAGTGACTGCTGGGGCAACCGCTCTTATGACTCCTTTTACTGAAAATGAAATCATTCGAAAGTATCAAGAAGGGGTAAGGAATTGGATTAACAATACTCTTCTTGACTGGGGTTTTATTACTAATATTCAAAAAGAGTGTACGGAAGAAGGAGCTGATAGAGAGTGGAGTATTCAAGAGGTTTGTTATAATAAATTTATCTATGCCCATCTCTCTCTTTACCTATTAAAAAGTAAATATGATGGATATGATTTAAAAGATGAAGAAGGTTATTTTTATAAAAGAAGAGCAGAGCTGACTCAGATTTATTTAGAAAAACTTTTTGACAACGGTTTTCATGCTTTTCATAGTGATAATAAGAAATTTCTTAATGAGAGTGGATACCCTGCTTTTGTGAATAATACCTTTCTCTATGTCTTGCGAGATGAATTAAAAGGCAATGACGAAGCAGTAGCGACGGCCATGCACTATATTCTTGCTCGGCAAGACGCAGAAGCGGATTCCGTTGTTCAGCAGAGAAAACAAAAGCTAGAGGCCATGATTACGTCTGATAAAATGGAATTAATTGAAAGCCATATTACTTATTTTGATAAAATGGTGGAAGCTGCCCAGAAATCGGGAGAGTTGGAGTTACCGCAAAAAGTAAGTAAAGATGATATTCGCGCGAAAGAATTAAATGACTTTATGGATATGTATGAGAAAAAAGATGGCATTATCGATATGCTAAACCCCTTTAATCCTAATAGTCCCCTTCACCCTAAGAATCCTTTTTATAAGAAAGATACGGCAGATAAGTTTAATCGCTCTTTTCGCGATTCAGATGAAAGTGATAAAGATAAAGAAGAGGATAATAACGGTGAGGAGAGTCTCAGTGGTGGTAATTAAAACTCTTCCTTCGAAAAATATTCCTGAATCATTTTAGTCAGATAAGTTCAAACTCAGTTATTCCGAATTATTTTTGAAATTTATAGGAAAGAAGGAATTAAGCCTTCAGTATCTTCAAGTATCATTTGTGCGCCTAAGTTTGTTCACGATTTAATTTTTACTGAGCCTTAAGCCCCAGATTTTTGAGATACTCTATAGACCTTATGCCTAATATGGAGTACAATTTAGACATTATGTATCAGAGGTTATTGAAACCAACAAAATCAAGTAGTTACTTCGTATTTGGGGCTAGAGGAACGGGAAAGTCAACCCTTCTTAAAACACTTTATCCTAAGGATAGATATTTTTGGATTGATTTCCTACTCCCTTCAACTGAAGAACAGTACCTTTTGAACCCTGAGTTTCTTTTAGAAAAATACTTGGCCTTTAATGAGGGATCTCGTCCGAAGGTCATTATCATTGACGAGGTCCAGAAAGTGCCAAAAATTCTTGATGTTGTCCATTTAATGATAGAAGAATACCAACTGACTTTTATTCTAACGGGCTCAAGTGCTCGTAAACTAAAAAAACAATCAGCGAATCTTCTTGCCGGCCGGGCTTTTCAATATGCTTTATTTCCCTTTTCTTTATTTGAAATCGAAAATGAATTTGATCTAAAAAAATCCATTTCTTATGGGCTTCTTCCAAAGCAATTTAGTCTCGAGCAAGAGGAAGATAAAAAGGATTTCTTACGAAGTTATATTCAAAAATATATCAAAGAAGAAATTCAGATGGAGCAACTTGTAAGAGATATTGTTCCCTTTCGAAAATTTTTAGAGGTAGCTGGGCAAGCAAATGGAGAAATTATTAACTATTCTAAGTTAGGCCGAACATGTGGAATTGATTATAAGTCAGTTTCTCGCTATTTTGAAATTCTTGCGGATACGTTTCTAGGGGTTTTTCTCGATAGTTATCACACCTCAGTACGAGTCAGACAAATTGAAGCACCTAAATTTTATTTTTTTGATACAGGAGTTGTAAGGGCCTTAAATCATCAACTTAACCAAGAACTCCTACCTTCAACTTTTATGTACGGAAAACTTTTTGAAACATTTATTATTATCGAATTTATAAAATTAAATTCCTACTTAAAAAAAGACTTTCGTTTTTCATACTTGAAAACAAGTGAGGGAGCAGAGATAGACTTGATTGTGGAGTGTCCTTCAAAAAAAACATGGCTTGTTGAAATAAAATCGTCTACTCGAATTATTCAAGATGATTATAAAAACTTACGGCACTTTAAATCTTCTTTTTTTGATCCTCATCTTATTGTTCTTAGCTGCGATAAAGAACATAGGATAGTCGGTGATGTAGAACTCATTTATTTCAAAGAAGGACTGAAGAAAATTTTTATGTAAGAGGTTTCAGCAGACTTTTTCTTGAAAAGTGTTTATCAAATTATCAACAGTCAAAATGATCAAAGAGGTTTACTTTGAGAGGAAGAGCTTTCACCTTCATTTTAAGCACTTAACCTATTGAAAAAAGAGGAAAGGCTAAGGATTATTGCAGGTGGTTGGATTTCTTTATCTTGGCCCTAATCTTGCTCTATTATTGGTATGAAAAACACTATCAAAACATTCCTCTTCTTTTTTATTATTGGCTTTAGCACTCAGGCCCTCTCCGGTGAGGCACCTAAGCTTTTAGGCTATTACGCAAAGCAAACGGTAAAGAAGAGTCTATGGGAGTATGGAGTGTTTCAAATGCCTCAATTATCCAAATCACAAGAACCAAAAAAGCTCTCAAAGCAGCAGCAGCACAAGCTTATGCTTAATGGAGCACGGTTTCAAAAGCTCGTAAACTCTCTATAATTTGCATTTAGTTTACAGCTGGGATAAAGTATTACAGTAATACTATTTGAGTATAGGCGTAATAAATGAAACGAATCTCACAAATTGGAAGCCTGTTAAAAAAAATCTATAGAAGCTATAGTCAGGAACTCCTATTAAGCCTTCAAGAGAGAGGATTTACAGACCTCAGACCAAGTTTTTTAGAGATCCTGATGTTTCTTTGTGAAAATGAAGGGCCGTCTATCAAGGAAATTGGTTTAGTTTGTGGTCTTAAAAAACAAACGATGACCAGCCACCTTAATGAATTAGAAAAACGCGGTTATATAATCAGAAAATCATCTGCTGCAGACAAAAGAGAGCAGAAGGTTTTTCTCACAGAATACGGCCAAAAATTTAAGTTCAATCTCATTGAAGTCATCGATGATCTGGAAAGTGATTACTCTGGGAAAGTAGGGGAAGTTGAACTTGATAGAGTTCAGCTCATGTTAGAAAATCTCCATAAAGAGATGACCACCAAAGAAGAATTTAATTTATTTAATCACTAAGCTGAAGCTTCCTGCTTAACTTCTTTAATTCGAAATCCTGGCCAAAATTTATATCCACCAGAAATGTTATTAACGTTGAAATAACCCTTTTTAATCAGTAGTTCACACGCTTGAATAGAGCGAACTCCTTCTTCTGACATAACAAGTATAGGAGTTGTGTGATTAATCAATTCACTATAGCGTTCGGGTAAACTCTCTAGTGGGATTTTAATGGCCTCAGGCAATACACGTTCGACTTCATAATCCTCGCGAGTCACATCCAAGAGAATAAAATCAATATCCATTTTCTTATATAGCTCATACGCTTTCTCTGGAGTTAGATCGTTATACGGCCTTCCCGTTAAAAGAACTTCGTCGCTTATGTCTTCTCCGTTTTTGATACGAATCAGATGATTTCTTTGAATTGAGACACTCAGATCTATTTTTTCATCCATATGAGTCAGCTGCTTTTCAATATTTGAAAGCCTGCTATTAATGAGATTGAGCATTTGTAATATATTTGGTCCACCCATACCTTACTAATATATCGCAGATAGTGAGTAGCTAAAAGAAAGGGTAAATAGTTCCAAACTGAATCCGTCCGACAATAATAGACGTCAACAGTGCCGTTGTAAGGAAGGTTCCGCCTTCGTAAACGCCGTAGCCAAGAGGTACTTCAAGCTCTTTATTTAAGGAGGGTTTAAAATCCTTGCCAGCTTCAATGCGATAAATGAGCAGTATTCCTTTTCGAAATAGTGGATAAAAAATAACGGATAATAGAATTCTTAGTATAACTTGAAGGCCATAGCTTTTAATATCAAAATGCTCTTGATCAAAGGCCGTCACGATAATGATAGTGCATCCAAGAATAAAGCCACTATAAGAGATGGCGAGAGATGTGCTTTTTCGAATAAGCATTTTATTAAAAGAAAATTGAGATACCAGTGGATAGAGCTTCGTTGCAAAGCCAAACAGCACTAGCGCAAATAACCAAAGCATGACTAAGATAATAATAGAGCCTTCTGATTCTTGAACAATTGACCTGACCACAAAGGCCAGTGATATGGCCTGAGTAAAACTTATAATCGAATAGCTTAGATTTTTTCTTTTTTGAATTTCATCAAAATATTCAAATTTGTACAAAACAATACTTTCAATCAAATAGATGGAAATAATATAGATAACGTAACTTAAAGTTCCCCAAGTAAAGAAATGAAATAGACTTAAAAAGATTCCACTTGATTGATCAAAGCCCAGTGTAGAAAAAATGAGGGCCACTCCAATAAGTCTTGAGAAAAAATGGAGTGTATTAGAGGAGTTCTCTGCGGGAAAATGAATTTTTAAAATATTATTTTTTTCATTGCGGTAAAAAAATGAATGAATATATTTGTATAATAGAAACAGCACGCAGAGAAAAACTGTAAAAAATATTTGAATAATAATTTTATCAAAAATTTCGTTCATAATTAAAAATTATTCCTTACGTACTCTAAGATTATATCCCTAAAGCCTTTTGTAGGTCTATTAAGTCTTTCAAAATAATCAGGAAAGCTTTCTCTGGATATATATCCTTTAGTTCCAAATTCTAATTCTTCTCCAAAAAAAGGTTTGCTTTGTCCGATATGAGATTGAACCATTTCAGAGAATTTTTTAGTAGGTCTAAATTTTTGCCAACCAAGTTGATCGGGTAGTGATTTATAGGCCTTAAAGAAATGCCAAACTTTTCTACCCGAAGGTGCATACTTCCACCGACCAAAAGAAGGATCCCCTACAAAGAGAGAGCCTGGAGGCAGTGGAGTTGTATTTTCAACATCTTCCTTGTTGTATCTTCGAAACAATGACATTCCTATGTGCTCTATATTGTCGATGGCAAACTTTCTAGAAGTTCTGACGATGATTTCTTTAGGTGCATCAAAGCCATAAATAACTTTGTATTTTTGATAATAAGTTTTTATGAGAAACCCTGTCGCATGAGTATCAATTAAAATAGCGGTTAAATTTGTCCCTTCAATAATTTGAGACAAAGAGTTCGCATTTTTTATATAAGCGAGACCAAGTTCATTAGTTGAGAAGCCTTTGGCCAAACCCAAATAGATGAGAATAATCAGAACATAGATCGCGATTTTATTCATACGACTATCTTAACATGGACTAGAGAGGATTTTCACTGTTGAAAATCAATTGTCTTTAATAAGTTGATTAATTTCCTTCCGATGAGATGAAGACAGAGAATCTAGCTGACAATGAAGCCTATTAACTGCATGGGATTTACTATAGCGATCATAGAGATCCGTTGCATTATTAATAACAGGGAATTTCTCAAGTGAAGAAGTCGGGTAATTGCGCACTACTCTGATTGGATAGAGATGGGCCTCTTTTTGCTTAGATGGATCTTCGGAATAGTATTTTGACAACCTTCCTGTTGAAGAGCATTTAATAAACTCAATATTGTTATTTTTGAAATATGTTTCAAGTTCAAAAAGCTTATCCAGATTTGTATCACCAAAAGTTTCAAAAATTTTAGAGGGAATTTTATTACCAACAATATCTTGGGCCCAGCGATTTTTGCTATTTCGTAAAACTTTCATCAACATATAATCATCATGCTGTTTATACTCTTCAATATCAGCAGGAATTGAATATTCATTTGTCTCTTCAAAATAATTATAAAGCATTTTCTCTAAGCAAACGGCCTTGTAGTGGAAGTAGACCATCATAAACATATGAAAGCGACTAATAAGAAAATCATCAAAAGTTGAGATTGCCCTTTCACTAATGCCGAGCGAGGCTTCTCCATTGATATGGCAAATTTTAAAATTATCGATGAGCCAGTCTAGATCGTAATTTCCGTAGCTAACTCCACAGAAATAGCTATCACGTAAGAGGTAGTCCATTCTGTCGCAATCTATTTCACTTGAGACTAGTTGGTGAAGAAGGGGGAAATAATTAACACCACTAATAGTGAAGTATTCCTTATTAGTAGTCTCACCAAGAATAAGTTCTGCAACACTTTCACATTCAACGCCAAAATCACTTTTTACTTTTTTAAATGTGTCTGTGAGAGCAGAGTCTACAACTGTTTTTAAAGTGTAATGCTCGTGAGTGGCCTGTTCATTTGTAAAATTATATTTTTTAGGAAGTTTTA
>CAYGUN010000092.1:0-1644 GCA_964353025.1 uncultured Bacteriovoracaceae bacterium | reverse complement strand
ATGCTTCTTAATCTTTGGAAGTAGGGGTGCTCAATGATAGGAACTTCACATTTTTGTATATAAATTGAGCCGTGTACGGGGTCTCTGACTTCCATCTTTATGCCTTTGCAAACCTCTGCTGGAGGTAGTTTGAAATATCGGCAGATTCAAACATAGGTTTGTTATCAATGTAAAGGCATGGGACTGTTTTTCGCCCCGTGTCTGTTGTGAGTCTTGCAAGGGCCTTGCTGTCCTCGTAGAGATGGAGTAATTTAACCTCATTTTGAATTTGTAACTCACTAATTTTTCGAAGAACTATTTGGCAATAAGGACATTCTGGAAAATAAAACAATTCAAGCATAACAATCTCCAAAAAAAGGGTAGCTTTTAGGCTACCCTTTGTATCTTAAAATTGTCTTATTGAAAAATCTTAATCGTCACCGTAGCTGATTGATGTTCCTTTGGCATATTCTTCATCTTCATCTACGTATTCAGCTGGCGCTGCTATTTTCTCTTCGACTTCGGCCGGGGAATCAAATTGCTCATCATAGCCCCATCCATAGCCGTAACCTGCTTCTTCTTCTTGTTCGTCATCAGGATTATACTCATCAGATAATTTCGCTGCTCCTTGGTCGTCATCAGAGGCATTTTCGTCAAACTCTTCAGTATCAAACTCTTCATCATTTTCATCTTTTTTATTTGATTCATAGTCATCAACTGCGGCAACAGCTGCTTCTGGAGTAATAACGGGCTTTTCTTCAATAATGGCATTACCGGCTTTTTCTTTTTTTGCTTTTAGGGGGCTTTTAGCGATTTTCTTTTTAGTAGTAGTTTTTTTCGCGGCCTTCTTTTTAGCTACTTTCTTTTTAGTGGTAGCTTTCTTCGCCGCCTTTTTTTTCGTTACTTTTTTCTTCGCTACTTTCTTTTTTGGAGCCTTTTTCTTTGCCACAGCTATTTCCTTTGTTTTACGGAGTTTTTAATTAAATTCAGATAATAGTATATCGCCGTACTTTTACACTTTTCAACGGCAAAAATCTACCGGTATACGTTTGTTAAATCAAGACCTGAGAGCCCATTCACGACTGGACTGCTAAGACTTCGAGCTGAATCGATAATATAACCTCGCTCAGAGTAGACTTCAGCTCCACTGGATGCAGCGTCGTAGAGCATTCCGCCGCCTGGTGAGCCTATTGTTACGCTTCTTACAGAGATGAATTTTGTCGAGTAATAATTCCTTCGCATATCACTGGCAGTTCCAAGGATGTTATTTATGACCCTTCCCCCAGCATTTCCACCTTGAAACTCACCTGGCCGATAGGCGGATAATAAATCTTCCTGGTCAACTCCACCAGCAGCTCTTTTAACAACGTATTCTCCTTGATGGGCATCGAGCGTTCTGTCAGACTTTCTGGAATCCCAGTAATCATAGAGATTATCAAGAAATGGAGTAGGGCAAGTAGCTCCACCTAAGCCAGAAGCTGGGCCCAGTAGGTAAGCAGCCATTTTTGAGGCAATGCTTTGGCAATCAGTAAAGCCCAACGTACCACTTAGTCCACTGCCACCAGCTGCGCCATTAGAGTTACTGATACCGCTGGCAGCAACGGCATACCTGGCATCATTTGTAAGAAGGATAATTCTTTGTCTCACATCATAAAGAGAATGGAG
>CAYGUN010000091.1:0-9472 GCA_964353025.1 uncultured Bacteriovoracaceae bacterium | reverse complement strand
TTAAACATATCACTGATTCTCTTACAAACTGTCAGTATGAGTGTACTAATAATGATCCTTATATTGGTGGATATATCACTGAGTACGTGAATGAATTTGAAACCAATAATATTCAAATTGAAATTAACCGCTCTTTGTATATGGATGAAAATAGCAAAACTCTCGTTAATGAACTAGTCACTCCATTAAAGAAGAATCTTACCCAGTCTTTAATTGATTTATTTTACCATTTTAAGCAGAAATAAATTAAGCGGCACGACCTCGGTGACAGGCCTTATTTTGCATCAGGTGCCCTTCCTTTAAATTGAGGTAAGAGAGCATTTCGTTTGATTTATCGACAAAGGGAATTTTTTCGACTTTCCCATTTTTGAAAAACACTTTAATCGCAGGAGTGGCCAAAAAGTTACTTTTCTCCATATGCTCCACTAGACCAAAAGGGATAGACTTTCTCTTTTTAAACAAAGACCATCTAATAATGAGGCGCTCATCATAGACTTCAATTTTTCTTAATAAGATAATAGGACACGCCACCAAAACAATCCCTGTGGAGGTGAGAACTGAAGTGATAATATTGTTGAGAAAAAGGGTATCGCCATCCAAGTACTGAAATAAAAAAGCGCAGCCCAAAACAAAAGTACAACCGACTAAGTAATAAAGAAAAAAAGATCTAATACTAGATGATTTAAATAGCACCTTTTTCTCTTTTCTACTCACTGGCCTCCTACCTTATTCTAAAACTTGAATATCTTGAGTTTCAATAAAAGCGTTAACTGAGGCAGGGACTCTGCCTGTACTAAATTTATTATTATCTTGTAAACCTGCAATACAGGAATCAAGTATTTTAATATTATTACATACTTTTTCAATAACTTCACCTTGTTCTAAAGAAATAGGAGATTTTGAAAAAGTATCTTCTAAATCACGAGAGCAGCTATCAATTCTAATAGAAGTACTCGCTATGCTCCTACTTGGAATTCTGTAATTCTCCAGCATTGCCATAAAAGCACTAAACTTCTGTTCATCTAGGCCACTATCCTGACATTGTTTGTAATGTAAATGAAGTCCTTCGTTAAGCTCTTCAAAAAAATCTACCATCAGCCCATTACTTGAACCAACTATCTTATACAGCAGGTTATAAAAGGACAGCCCCAAGGCATAATGAGTTTTATTATCATTACCAAAAGCATGAGCATCATTAATAATAAAAAGCTTAATAAATTGTTCAATATCAGTCAGAATGGGAATCCCTCTTGAACGGTACTTGGTTTTAATCTTCTCTAACTCTCTATCAACTTCATTATTGATATCAAATTTAACCATTTTTTGGTTGAGAAAAAATTGATTATTAAGATAGTCATCATAACTCATCTTAATTTTATTACCTTTATAAATCATCACCACATTGCCACTAATATTCTTCACTCTAGCAGGTCTGAAGGTTGGATTTTCTCTAAGATAATTTTGGTAGAAATCTTTGGTGGATCGGTTTACGAGCTCTGCCTCGCTGACAGACTCTAGAAACTTCTTTCTATACTTGCGAGAATAGTTGTATTTATCCACCCCGTGCTCGATAGAGATTTTGACTAACTCTTCTCGTTTAAGACGAATATTCTCACTAATCAGGTTATTGGTCTCTTGGGCCAGCACCGATGAACAGAGAGTAAGTAATGCCAACATTATCAACTTCATTAAAGTACCTCACCGTTCTTGTCGGATATTATTGATAAAACTTGAGTTGTTATTTTCAATTTATACACTTTAAAAAACTCCTGAGAAAACCATAGTATCCCCGTCAATTATTATAACTGTTTAATTGTTTGTATAAAATTTCAATGAGTTAGAGAGAGAGAAACTGATTTGAAAGAGAGAAAAGTGTCAAGGATATTGGGCGGTTAAGGAGCAATCTCAAGTATGAGACCTTTAGTTTCATTATTCACTGCAGTTGATAGAGCATTACCTCCATAGTTAGAAAAATCCCCTCCTACAAAGACACCTTTATTTACTCCATCTCCAAAGATTTGTATTGTTGTCACTTTGTTGCCTGCTCCAGAAAGACCAGGTTGTGAGTCATAAAAGTCTGCCGTGAAACTTCCGTTCGTTTTATCTACTGTCACAATATTATTAACTGTATTTGAGTCGAAGTTAGTAAAACTCCCCCCTATCACCAACCTAGGGCCTACTATTTCGAGAGCATCAACAGAGCCTGAGGGCACCCCCGAACCAAGACCACTAGAAAACCCTGTATCAAGAGTTGCAATTGCACCATCGTAATTATATTTTAACACTCCACTGTTAAAACTTCCTCCGATATAAACTTCCCCATTTCCGAGAGAGCGAATAACTTCAACATCACCTGTTGTTAGGTTTACTATACTACCTATAGGAGAACAGTTTCCGTCTAATAAATGAAATGATGATGTATTACCGTTTATAGTTAAAGGGGTGGTACCTCCCACGTAAACTTTTTTGTTAGAACCATAGCCCAGCCCTTCAGACTCGACAGTCAAGATTTCTCCTGCCGCTGCAACATAAGTAGCACAATTAGTTTTAAAACCTGCATCAATTGAGCCATCTGCATTTATGCGAGCAATTTTTTTTAAATTTGTAATATTACCGGAAGGATAATTGCTGAGAGTGGTTGCAGAAAAATCTCCCACTATTGTATAATATTCTTGACCGCTCATCTTCCCAACGGCTACATCTTTTATAATTCCTGAACCATTTGTCATTCCACAATTTATTCCACATCCAGTACTAAAAAATGAACCATCTAAAGTTCCAATATTATTGAGCCTTGCAATTTTATTATAAGTTTTTGAACCATCGCTAAAAGAGAAGCCTCCGACAATAATAACTTTTTGAGCTTCATCTACTGCTACCCCATGAATAGGCTGGGTTAAAGCAGTTCCTGAATAAGCCGCTGCAAAAGCAGTATTAAAGGCGGTTACAACAGTTCCATCGGGTGCAATTTTTGCAATGTAATTAACCCCGGCATTTCCTCTAAAATTTGTAAAATCCCCCACGACATAAAGATGACCTGATATCGGGTCCACTGCTGAATCATAAATATAAGGAGAAGAAGCTCCTGTTAAGTCCAATCCATACTCTTGAGTAGTAGCAGAAAAATCATTAATAGTAACACTGCTGTCTCCATTAATTTTCATTGCTGCTCCCAATGAATTAAAGGGATTTCCAAGAGCATCTTGAATTGTTCCACTAATGAGAGCTGATGTCGTAAATTCAACTCCATCAGCATCAGTTTCTCCAATATGAACTGGAAAATCTACCGTAATGGTATTTGCAGCAAATGATTGCTTAATTGCACTTTTGAAAATTCCATTAATATCTACTTGAAATTCAGGAGTTGATGATTGCAAATCTATCGTCTCATCAAAAGTAAGAGTCACACTAATAACCTCACCCGTAACATAATCATCAGCAACTGCTGTAATCGAAAGAACCTGAGGAGGTGTTGTATCAATAGTAATTAAATAACCACTATCCACGATAGGATTAGCTGAAGGCAGAGTATTATCAGCATCATTTCCTAGACCAAGAGTTGGGTCTTCTGTAATCGAGCCTGCAGCAAAATTAGCCGCAATAATTTCTAAATAACTACCGAGAGTATCAGCAACTCCACTGCCAGGAGAACCCGATGTAAATTGAAATGTAATAGTATTTGCGGTGTTTGTGTAAACGGTCACATTTGAAAGACCATTATTTAAATCAATTGTTGGAGAACCGTGAATATATATATTCTCACTAAAAGTTAACTCAATATCAAAAGTAGTTAATGCACCATAGTTTCCTGATGTCTGATTTGAAACTATTATATTTGAAATAAATGGAGCCGTCGCATCGAAATCAACATTCCCCCCAAGGGGGTTACTAGCACCACTACCTGGAAGAGTACCTGTATCAACGTCATTACCAAAAGAGTCAGAACAATTTCCTGGAGTAAAATTTAAAGCTGTGACATAGATATTTGTTTCATCACTTACTACAGTATAAGGAAAATTTAATGTGTAATTTCCACCTGCAAGGCTGCCAAAATTTACCACATCACTATTACTAAGTGTAATAGTAGCACTAGTACAACTCCCAGGGGAAACAGCGTTAAGAAGAGTCACTTCAAAATTGATATTATCATTATTATAGTAAGTCTTCCCTCCACCTTCAGTAATACCAACACTAGTAATAGTTGGTTGAGTAAGATTTATAGGAATCGTGTGATTTGTAGAAAAAATCCCTGATGCTGATGACATGTCAGCATCATTTAATGCCAAGTCTTGAACGATATTTGCTCCTAATGAAATGGAACTCACATCTAGTATAGCAATTGTCCCTCCACCAAAAGAGCCTGGAGTATAATTAAAAACAAGAGTATCATTTGTATTGGTTGATGTAGTTAAGGTTGGAGTGGCAACTATCGTTGCACCATTATTTAAATTAACTGTTACGTTACCTGAGACCGTTACGGTTTCACTCATCTTTACTTTTATGTCCAAAGTTGTTGAAGGCCCGTAAGTGGCATCAGCAAATGAAGTAGTGATATCAGCTATCGTTGGTTGATTTGTATCAATATTGATATCTTTAAGAACTGCTAAACTTTGAGGAGTTGGAGGTAGTGTCGTTACAGGATCATTACCCGCCGTGTCGGTTAACTGAGACACACCAAAAGTCATTGCCGTAACATCTAAATCAGTTATGTTTTCAGAAGTGACAGTAAAACTATATGTCACAATAGTATTGTTATCATCTGAAACTGCTGTGGCCGTAGCCGCTCCTCCATTTAGTGTTAAAGTAGGTGTTGTGAAAAAGAGATTAACTTGCTCACTAAAAGTAACGTCAATATTAATGACTGATCCAACTCCATAAGAATTGTCTGCTAAAGATGAAGTAATGGAAGTTACATAGGGGGCAGTCCCATCATAAGTGTAGGACTGTGACGTCGTAGAACAAGCTGAAATATTTCCTAAACTATCTGTTCTTTTAGCATAAGCAGTTTTGATTCCATCTCCCCCCGAAAAAGTAACGGGAACGACTGCTGATGCACCAGTCGGGTCCAATGAGCCTACTGAGGTTGAGCAACCTGAATCTGAGAAAACTTCTACTAAAGTATCTGAGGCAAAAACATTTGTAACTATAACTGAACCAGTAAGCACATTATCAGCAGCTGAAAAAGAGAGACTTGAAACAGTTGGCTTAGTAATAACAACATTTTTTCTTAATCTCATTCTCGTTTTATCGGGAGTTGAGCCATCTAAAACAGCGCTTTCATCTGCCACTTGAGAACCCGCCAATAATCCATTGGGAAAAGTTATTTTACCTAATGAAGTATCACAATTTATGTTTGAGTAGGCTTCAAAACTCGCTACGTAAGGAGCACCTACGGAAGCACCTGCAGGGATGGTTAAATCTGTTAATTGATCTAAAGAATCTGTCGTGAAGTCAATACAACGAGTGAGACCATCATGCATTTCAGCGAGAGAGCCTGCATTATATCTAAACCCATTTAGGTAAACCTTAACTGATCTCACAGCGGCAAAATTATCATTACAAGTTCCAGGAAGAGTATCGCCTGGTTGGCACATACTAATTTCTAACGGTTGAAAAGTTGTCGTCGTACCAGTTGCTGGAAAATATGCTGGTTCAGATAAATTGGAACAACCTGCTTGAGAAATACTTAAATCAACAACTTGATCCCCACCCACAAGATTGGCACTCGCGCTTCCACAACGAGTATCACCTTCCATTAAATTACCTTCAAACGCTCCATCAGATCCACCGTTCCAACTCACGGCCCAAAAAGTCCAGTTACCGTTAGTTAATACGATCTTGTCATTAGTGGAACTTACGACCATTCCCATTCGGTCGCCGAGGTTAGATTTCCCCCAAACAATAACTCCACCGTCAGTTTTATTGGGATCCCCTGAGATTAGATTTCCCACACCAACTTTTAGTGTTGCCACAGTTTCTTGTTTGCTAGAGCAAGAGCCAAGAATAAGCGCCAGAATTGGAAGTAGAAGAAAACTCTTCATCAATACCTTTTCGACAAATGCCGAGTATTTCTATAGGTTATCTTAAAGCTTTATTTCCCTCCGTTAAATTTCAGATAGTTAGTAGATAATAGATTTTATTGATGGCCCGATTTATGGCCCAAAATTGTGGCAAAAAGTGATAGTTTTAAATGAATTATATTTACTGAAACTTTATCTTGCTCTTACCCGCCTTCTTACGCAATTCTTTGGCCTTGCGAAGTTCATAGTCGAGATCTTCTTTCACTTGAGTTTTCTTTTCTTCTTCCGTCTTCTCTCGAACTTTCTCGGCCTCAAATGCAGCAATTTCTTGCTTCATCCTTTCAATCTCAATTTGTCTTTGCAGTTCTACATCTGGGTCCTCTGCCTTAACGTCAGATAACCCTAAGGTAAATGTTGTGCCATAGCGGTCTAGCCCAAATTTATACAAAACAGGAAGCAATTGCTTATTGGTACCATTTCTCTCACTTAGTTCTACCATTTGCCTGACAAATTCTTGATTATCTAACCAGTGAGTCCAAGCAGAGAGCAAGTAAAGCATCCCTTCTTGTTCAGCTTGCGCGCTTAAATCAAGAGACTTAAATTCTTTATAAACAATATTGGCCACATCTTGTGAACCTCTTTGAAAACGAATTCTTTCGTAAAAATAATTTCTAATTTTCTCTGCCTCAATATCATCTTTTCTCACTGTGAGTAGGTAGGAATAAATAATTCCTCCCTCGTTATTCATGACCAACTCCATAGTAAAATCTTTGTTTGGTGGCTCTAATTCAACAACTCCCACATTAGGTTTTTGAATCGTTCCAAAGCCTTTTAAGTTCTTAGGAAAAAGCTTCTTTCTTTGCTCCAAAAGATAAACACCGTAAATAACCTCCCCATATGATTTGGGGTTCACGGCAATATCTTTTACAAAAAGGTCATTCCAAATTTTGTCCAGTGGAATTTCTTGTAAAGTCTTTTCAACGATAGGAATTTGATAAACCTTTTGAGTTCCGAGGGAATAATTAAAAACACTATTTTCCAGGAAATAAACCCGGGCCACTTCTCTTTTTAAAGAGTTATACAACTTTAATCCAAACTCAATGGTTCCATCTTTCTTATTTTTTACGATAGGCACAACAGTAAAAAGAGGATTGCGAGTAGGAAGAGGGATTAAAACATCTTGGAAATGAAACTCTTTCCATCTATCTCTATAGGCCGTTTGCTCATCAATAAATTCGAAGGGCCTAATCTGTGATGGTGAAAGATAAGTCTTAACCACTCCCTCAATTTTATAGTAGTTAGGGATACTTAACCCCATCTTAGTCACAATGTAGTAAGCACCAAAAGGTAGCACAAGAATAACTGCTGCTGCGACAACCAATATAGTCAAAAGACTTAGCAGTTTACTCAGGATTTTCATTACCCCACCTTTATCATAATTATGCTCCTATGCTATCAGATTTAAGCTGAGAGAAAACTTAAATTTTTCCTCAGACAAGCCGACTAGGTTAATGAGGAAATAGTAAATGAGAATCCTTTTAACCATTCTTTCATTGATCATGCTGTCGCAAAGCTGCGCTCCACCAACGAGTACGCGCAATTTTGGAAAATTTGTTAAAACAGGCGATGCCTTAACTACTTCAACAACAGATGGTGGAAATACAAGCCAAACGACTTCCGGTGGTGGTGATGCCGACGGAGATGGGTTCCAAGAACTTGAACCTGATAATCAGTACAATGTTTGCGATGATAGCTATGGCTTTAGCTTGGGCTACGTGAGCGGCTGCAAAGGAACCTTTAAACCAATAGATGCAAGCTACCCTATTCGTGTCACTCTAAGCGAAGATGACCTTGTGAATGGAACTTGTTTTATGCCTATGACTGAGTATGCAGCCGGAGGTCAGCCAGGACAAAGATATATTGGAAACCCAAGCTGTCTTTTTCATCAAGCTGATGCCACTTATGAAGGTAGTGTTTATCTCTATAGTCAGGAGCAATCCACTAATTTTAATGCCATGATGGTACTTAAGCCTCAAAGCTTAGATGCTTTTTATCGCTGTATGGATGCTGCCGCTGACTTTGTGAATATGAATTGTCCTTATTTTGGTGGAAATGATTATCAATGCCAAATTTCAGGATCCCCACTGTCTTGCATTTCAGGGCCAAATCAAGTTTGTGCTTCTCTGGCAGCACAGACTCAAGAATATGAGTGTGGAATTTTCACTAACCAACACGATTACGTCCTACTTAGTTTTTAATATTACCTGAAATTCTTTCTCCATGAGCATACTTAATATACAGGTCCTTATCTTGAGAAGGAAATGAAACAATCGGAATCAAAACTTCTTCATTGGCACTTTCTCGCATATCAACTTTCATACAAATGACTATATAGAAAAAATTCTGCTTATCCTTCTGATAGCTTTTTACGTAGGTTAAGAGGGTATCCCCTTCCTCATCATTATATTTGAAAATCTCATCTGGCTCTTCTAATGTTGAAACTGTATTGGTTTCATAGCGTGGAAACTTTTCATAATCAATATCCTCTTCAGAACGACTCTCCAATAAGTGGGCCAAGAAGGTTGATTTTTTAAGCTCGACTGTCTCAAGAACTTCAGGAGGGACATCAATGGATGCCTCTATTTCATCCTCAGTCTGCTCCATCTCAACTTCGAGCTCTTCATCACTATCGACCCGATAAAAATCCAGTAACTCAATAGAAGTGGTTACACTTTGAAAGAAAATAAAGGATGGCCCATCTTGAAAATAGAAACAAATAATGAGAAACCAAAACGGCTTTTCTTTTACACTAAATTTTTTTAGGTGAGTCATATAGACTTCACCTAAGTCATTTTCTTGTTCCCAAACTTCATCAGGTTCTTCTAATGTTTTTTTGATATGCTTTTCAGATTCTTTATACTTAAAAACCCAATCGGGATCAGAGACACTTAATTCTTCCCGCATTTTAAGATCAAGTTTTTCAAAGTAATCATTTCGAGGAGTATAAAAATGAAGAATACATTCTTCACTACAAAAGCTGCGATTATTTTCCTCTTCAATCAAAAGCACTTTCGATGCATTTTCAATGGCATCGTGGCAATAATGGCAGAAGAAAATTTTCTCTCTTTTTTTAGTCATTATAAAAAGGTGAAATTTAATCCTGTAAAGACAGAATTCCCATATGCTCCAGGGAGATCTAGCAACCTGGCCCCAACAAATTGGTTAATAGCTGTATCATCTTTAAAGTTTGGTTTGTTAGTCCTCACATGTGCCCCTAAAGTCATTTCAACATTTCTAAATAACTGGAGGTGTAGCTCTGGGGTAAACACTGAAAAAGTAATATCCTCTTCAATTTTGTTAACAGTCCCTATATCTTCATTTTTTTTAATTTTGTAAGCACTACCTTCAAAAGTAAATTTGATATCATTAGAGACTAGCCAACCAAGACCAGC
>CAYGUN010000090.1:0-9478 GCA_964353025.1 uncultured Bacteriovoracaceae bacterium | reverse complement strand
CTCATTGATGAAATAAATTATTATTTAGAAGGCATTAATGTTGACCAAGCAAAGTATAATCCAGATGTATCAAGTTCAGATGAGTTGTTTGAGTTATTAAGAAAAGAGTATCATGCCATTAAAGATTTTTCAGATAGAATTGAAAGTCTCACTATTGAAATCAGTAAAGATCTTAATTTCCCACTCTAATTTTGTGCCATAAAGAGCTTTAATAATTGGCTTCTAGTTAATATTCCTAAAACCTGCCCCGATTTATCTATCACAAATATCCTTCGAACTGGGTTCTTAATAAATTTTATGATGATATCTTTAACACTATCGTCTTTGGTCGCAATAATAAGTTTATCAACCTTCGTAATTCGGCTGATATGACTTAAAAGAGTATCGGACAGACCTCCAATGGCCGCAAAGTGAATTAACTCCTTTTGTCCAAGATCTCCAATTAAAGTTTTGCCACCCTCTTTCACCAAGGGTGCCCCACTCATCTTATTATCTAATAAAAGTTGGATACAATCTCGAACAGACATACCAGGTGTGAAACAATGAACTTCGGTACTCATAATTTGCTCTACAGTCATACTACCGAAGCCTTTTGATTCTCCATCTTCTGACATAAAATCTCCTTAACACAATGGATAAAAGACTATATCTTAATTATAAGTGAAAAATAAAAATTCTAGAAAAAATATGCTAATAAAATTATTGATATTTTCTTTATTGCTCCCCTTTTCAAATAGCTTTGCCTCTTGGCAAAGGGGTAATGTACTTGAGCACGGGATTAATCCCGAGCGTTTCGATAAGTTTATTGACTTTGTTTTTGAACAAAGTGATGTCAAAAGAACAAATTCCTTGGTCATTATCCACAAAGGAAAGCTTATCTTTGAACAATATGCAAGGGGCTTTCATCAAGATTCAAAATTTCGTCTTTGGTCTATTTCAAAAACAGTGGCGGGCCTCATTCTTTTAAAGGCCATTGATGAGAAAATTCTTCAATTGCCAGAACCTATTGCGGCCTTTTACCCTTCAGTGAAAAATGAAATGGCGGCCATTAGAGTGAAAGATCTCATGCAAATGAGTTCTGGCATTAAATTTAATGAAGATTACTCAAACCCCCTTATCTCCTCCACTCTTTCCATGCTCTATGGAGAGGGCAACCAAGATATGGCCCAGTATGTGCTTAATTTGTCCGCTCACAAAAAACCGGGGAGCTATTTCTCTTATTCCAGTGGTGACTCTAATCTTCTCATGTCTTTGTTAAAACAAAGACTGGGTAAGCAAGAATATGAAGACTACCCCTGGAAAAAACTCTTTGAACCAATGGGGATTAAAGACGTGACTTTTGAAAGAGACAGTAGTGGAACTTTTATGAGTTCCTCCTATCTTTATATGCAGGCCCAGGATATGGCAAAGATTGGGCAATTAATTCTACGCAGGGGTAATTGGCAAGGGCAGCAACTTATAAGTGGTGAATCCTTTAATGAGATGATTCAACTGGCCCCCGCGCTTAAAACAACTATGAGAGATCCCAAAAAAGAAGATGAGTCTTATGGGCTTCAAATTTGGCTGAATCAAGTTTTTGAATCAGAAGTCACAAACAAAACATTAGGCCCTTATATAAAAGGAGTTCCAGACTCCCTAATTATTGCTCGAGGTTATGCAGGCCAGGCCATCTATATTTTCCCTCACAAAAATCTGGTCGTTGTCAGAACCGCTCATGACATTGGCAGACAGATGGATTGGCAAAAATTTGCAACCCTTATTTTAGACTCATTTGAGGAAATCCAATGAAAGCTTTAAAAATAATTGCTATGGCACTCATTTTATTATTATCAACAACCTATTACCTACGTATTCCCCAAACTGTCTCTGCCTTCTATGCTAAAGAGTTCTGTTCTTGTTATTTTGTTCTAGAAAGAGATGAAGATTTTTGCCATCAAGAACATGCTGCCTCAGTCCCTCAAATAGGATTTTCTCTGGATAAAGAGAATCAAATCGTCTCTAGTGGTCTGATTATCAAATCTCGGGCCAAATTCACCGGAACTCGCTTTGGTTGTTTGATTTTGCAAGATTAAGTTTTTTTACTTTGACGCCTAAACATGTTTGAATTTAGCTATGAAATTTATTTTGATACTTCTTATCAGCCAAGGGCTCTGGGCCAATGTAAAGCTCGGAATTGATAACCTCTTTCAAAACCAAGAGATCACAGATTTTTTAAGAAATAAATCAGTTGCCGTTTTGGCCCACCATGCTTCCTATAATTCTCAAGGTGAGCATTTGGTTGATATTTTAAATCAAAAAAAATCATTACAACTCATCAAGATTTTTACACCTGAGCATGGACTACGAGAGCTGGCCGATGAATGGATAGAAGATGGTATTGATGAAAAAACATCTCTGCCCTATTTCAGCCTTTACCTGCAAGATCGCCAGGCCCCAACCGCTGAGCTTCTAAGTGATATTGATGTGATCATTATTGATCTTCAAGACGTAGGAATGCGCTTTTACACCTTTGCCACAACTATGGCCATGACCATGGAAGCCGCATCAGAGAATGGTGTTGATATTATCATTCTCGATCGCCCTAATCCTATCGGGGGCAAAATTGAAGGCCCCGTTTTAGATAGTACTCTTTGGGGTCATCTCATCTCCTACCGGGATCTTCCTACTCGCCATGGGTTAACGATGGGAGAGCTGGCCAAATTTTATTATAAGAAATTAAAACTTAAAAATAAATTATTTGTCTCTCTTATGAGTGGTTGGAATCGTTCTATGATTTGGGAGGAGACAGGGCTTCCTTGGAGAATTCCCTCTCCCGCCCTGCCTAATCCAGCAAACGCTTATCTTTACAGTATTGTGGGCCCATTTGAGAGCTTTAACCTCGCAGTAGGAAGAGGAGTTGATAATTCACAGGCCTTTCATATCATAGGGGCCCCTTGGATTAGCCAGTTAGAATCTCACCTTTTGGCCATTAGACTAAATAAAATCTCTCCCTCTATTTCCTTTCGCTCTCACTCTTGGGTCTCAACTCGGGCGAAATACCAAGGAGAAAGACTTAATGGAATTCAAGTTCAATTTATTGATTACAAAAATATTAATGGATATGAGGTTTTAATTAAAATGCTTAGTATCTTCTATCAAACATTTGGGGATAACTTCCTTCCCACTCACACCAAAAATTGGACCCATCGTTACCTTGGGAACCTAGAAGTCTGGGACCATATTAAGGAAAAAAGAATTGATTATTTAATGAAAAAATCAATCAAATCTCAAGTTGAATATCGAAAATTTACTGGTGGGATTACGATTTATTAAGCTGATTTCTTTTTGGCTATTTCTTTTTCAAAAAAATCACTAATCATATCCATCATACGTGGATTGTACTTTGAACCAAGTAATGATTTTTTATGCACTTCAATTGTCTCATACCAAGCATGCTCTGGAGTCACGTGGTGGTTATAAGTATGAATAGTTTTAAGATGATCATAAAGGTCCGCAAGACTTATAAGAGAAGCTTCCATAGAAAGGTCATCCCCACTAATTCCCCTTGGAAAACCTGTGCCATCATAGTTTTCATGATGACATAAAATCGCGTCCAGTGTCTTTCTATCTAAGCGAATACATTTCCTCTGAAGCATTTGAATACAAAACTGAGGGTGTTTTTTATAGTCAATATTATCTGTTAAATTGGAAAAGAATTTCCCATGGGTCCCTGGTTTAAAATTTATTTCAAATTTTCCATGGTCGTGAATAAGTCCAGCAAAGGCCACTTCTTCAATATTTTTAATTCCAAGGTAGCGCCCCCAGATAAGAATATAAATGGCGGTATTAATCCCATGAGTGATTTCTGACCACCTAGTGTAAGGCAACTCACAAAAAGCTTCGTAGGGAGAATCACATTTAGCAATAATCTTTTGCAGCCTTTTAATAATGTCTTTACCTAGTTCAGAGAGTTGATTTCCAATAAAAGTTTTCTCATCGCTAGAATGGTCAAGAAAGTAAGACAAGAAAAATTTATACCTCTTCCTAGCAAGGTGGATTTCTTCAGATAAATACATTTGCTGAGAACTAAAAAGCTCCTGCAAATCATCACTTTTTAAAAAAATTCGGTTATACCCTTGGCGATGTAGAACCACAGATTTTTCTTACGAAAAAATTACATTTTCAACTAAAAAAAGCTCAAATGCCGTATTCTCATCATCTTGAACGAAAAGAGGAACTGGTATTTTAGAACCAAGTTTAATATCTTTCAAAACAACACTTCGATATTTTTGACGAGAAAAAGTCAGAAGAAGATATCTAATCTTATTTTCATCAATATTATTTCTATCTAATTTGATGAGAACTTCACTCTTTCTTGGAAATTCATTAATAAAGTTGGAATTTCTTTTAGAAAAAAGAACCAAGGTTATAACCTTGGCATTTTTCTCTATGGCCTTTTTATACAGATCAAAAATATTCTTCCTGTATTTGCTGGCAATTGTCTTATCTTGATAAAGGGATTCATCAATTAAAAGAACATCCACTCTTTGATGTTCAAAAATTTCCAGGGCCACAGCTGAGTTTTGAGTACTAAAATAATCCCCATAGTCCTGAAAAGCAGGTGATATCTTTCTTTCCAGCTCATGGTCGTTTGTCACAAATAAGACGAATGGAACCCATTTCTTTGATTCAATCATACCTTTCTTATCGTCATTTAGAAGGTTAAGTTTACCAAAGATTCACTAGAGCGTTTTAGTTAAGTTTAAGCTTTCTCATAATCTCAACTAGTTGTGCCCACTTACCTAATTTGGGGAACTTGCGACCGAGATAAGCGCAGGCCTCATTATGGTCGAAATCCTTTTTATTCTTAAGCAGATAATGGACATACTCCTCTGCAACGATAAAAACCATGGCAAGGGGGGAAATGCTGTTAGAATACGCATCTGGAAAACCAACACCATTATGAGCACCATGGTGTTGCTTAATAATAGCGTCTGCTCCCATAGGTGCATCGTGAATTCTGGCCACTAAGTCACAGGCCAAATAAGCATGGTGTTTTAAAAGTTTCTGATCTTTTTCGGCCAGGTTAATCTTACTCATTTCTTCTTCAGAATGAATTTGAACCAGTCTATCTTCTACTAAAACAATGTCATGGAAGAAGGCCACGAAAGAGAGTTTTTGCTGCTGTTCTTTAGTTCCCCAATCCATCTCTTCCACCATATGAAAAGAAATATAAGTTACTAATTGACTATGCTGAAAAGCAAAACCACTGGTATTTTCTAAAATATTTTTCATAAAATATTTTAAGGCCTGAGATTCAGTAATCATGCTTAATGTTTCTTCAATATAGACATTGGCCACTTCTATGGTTTCATCATTCAAAGGCATCTCAGTAACAGCTTGGGCCTTAACAAAGGCCATGGCCTGCTGAAGTAGCTGACTTTTCTTTGCTGGATCTTTAGTTTCTCTTACTTTAAGAATAACTTGTCTAGTATAAAAATTGGTAAACTTAAGTCTTTGAGAAGATAAAATATAAACATGCCTATGACCTGATTTTTTTATATTAGTCAGCTGTGTATCAGTGAATTTTTTATTCGAATCAATCACCTTATAATACATATTATCGCCCTTAGCATCAGAGCTTCTCTTGTAAATTTCACAACTGCACATTTCGATATTTTCTAGATATGATACTGGTATGGGAAAAAACTCTGGAACCAAGCGCCCTGCAATATCTTTTGCAGTCACTCCTAAAAGTTTGGCTGCCGTTTTTAAAAGTTTTGCTATATCAACCTTAGGCTCTAGTATCACTGAAAAATCAGACGCTGCCCTTGGAGCCCCCAAAACTATCATAGGGATATAGGCCCTATCAGTTTCCTTAAGAAATTTATAAATTTCATCTGCCGTCTCATCTGCACCAATTTTCTCTTGAGTAATAATGAGATCTACTGAGCTTACGTGATCAAATAAAGAGATAACTTCAATATGGTTATTTTTAATAATTGAATCAACATCAGTATACATCTTAAGATTTAAGGAATAGACATCCTGTAAAATTGGGTCATCTAACAACAACAGACAATGAGACATAAATAAACCACCATTACTGGTCTAATTATACCATAGTATTAAGTTATCTTAAAATCTTATACAACTAAGACTGCTCATTTCTTTCAATTATTTCAATGACTTAATCAACTCTCTTCGTTTAAGAAAATAGAGAAAATGCCCGATAAGAAGCAACAGAGGAGGACCTTGTGAGCGATGAAGAGATAGAGAAAAAATCAATACTTATTGTTGAAGATGATCCCCTGATGATTGTTTTTATTAAAGGGGTCTTGCAGCCCTTTGGCTATAATGTTTTTAACGTAACCAATGGCAAAAGTTGTGTTTTGGCCCTGGCCCGTTATCAATTTGACCTTATTATCATGGATATTAATATGCCGATTTATGACGGCACTTCGGCCACTATCGATATTAGAAATAATAGAGAGATTCGCCAAACTCCAATTATTGCTATTTCGGCCAGTGAGGAAGTAAGAGAAAACGCTCTCTATGGAGGGGCCGACCATTTTTTTTTAAAACCTATTTCAAAAGATGACTTACTCGATAAAGTTTCTGAGCTTATCTATGAGTATGAGCATAAAGAATTGAAATAGGGCCTACATCTTAATTCTTCCCCCAGATATACAATCCTTTCTTTATTCGAACGATATACTCCTCATTAAGTAAGCTGCCTCGCTTAAGATTTAATTCTTTTATGTACTCTAAGTGGATCACCAATATATTGAACGTTAAAGGTTCATGTAGACTTTTACAGTGAAGTACTATGCCAAGAAAAAAATTAGTTAGCTGTGTGCTTATGAGCAATCACTACTATATGCTGCTCAGAACTCCTCAATGCAATATTGATTAATTGATTTATGTATGAATTTAATAAAGGAAAACTAAAAAATACAGATATCCATACAAGTGTTAGGGTTCTCCCAAAGGCAATTTCCTTTATGGAAAACCTTAGGTGAACTACGCGCTCTAAGTTTTTTAATTAATCTTTCTCGTTTCAACTTCGTAAACATTTTCATCAATATCTTCTTAAAAGCCTCGGACCTGTACACAACTTAATTCTTCTCACATGCAAGAAGTTGAACATAAGGTGCATTAGTACCTGCCACACTACCTGTTGAAGCAGAATTAAAGGCTGCAATATCAACATTGTGCGCATGTGTACCAGCTGACTTTGTAAGTGCACTAGGAAGATTTGAACCAGTATTACTAGGGTGGATAGTCCCTCTATTATTCCCCGTAGTTCCTTGGGCATCTCCTTCAGAATAAAAACCATGCTGGTGAGCACCACCAGTCTGCGTAGCAGTATTGGGAGGGTTGACTGAGTGAAGATGCGCACCAACGGAACGACTCTCTAGGTTAGTAAGTGCTGTGCCACTTATTCCATTAAGGGTTCCCCCAGACGGAAGACCTACTATATAACGCCCTCTTACGATTGTAAGTTCAGTCCAACCGGTAGGACATGCTGCTCCGTTAAAATACGCGACGATTCCAGTAGCAATACCTCCTCCTCCCATATCAGTCCAAGCTGTCCCATTACAAAATTGCATCATTTTAGAAGCAGAATTATATTTCATTTTACCTTCATTGCTTACATTACAACTTGCACCTGCATCACCAACTTTCACATCACCATTAACATCAAGCACTGCTGAAGGATTTATTGTTCCTATACCAACATTTCCATTTTCCAAAATAGTCATTCTTATTGCTTTTGTTACATTACCATTTGAAGTTGTAAAAAATCTTAAATCTGAACCTTGATTTGTACCAGTGAAATTCTCTGAAGCTACGGACTCAATCGTGGCTCTAGCAGTAGTAAAAGATGTTCCGTCATGTCCTTTGAATTGAATGGCCCCCAGTCTATTATTTACTACGCTGGCAGTTGGTGACCCCGAAGTACCATTTGCACTTTGTAAATTTAATATACCACTATCAGAATCCGATGAACCATATCCTGAAATATCGGCTGCAACAGCACCACTATCATTCGAAATCTCTAATAAGTTTTGTGGATTAGAAGTCCCAATCCCTAATCGATTATTCGTATCATCCCAAAATAAATTTGTAGCATCCGCGCTAAACCCACTTGAGCCATTACTAAATTGAATTGAACCCACAACTCCAGTAGAAGGATAATTAATATTATTATCAGCAGCACAAACCCAGGCCGTATCGCCTGCATTTCTCTTAAGCACTTCATTAGCAGCACAATCCATTAGTCCCACTGAAGGAACCGGTCCTGTTGAACTTGCAACTGTAATCCCTTGTGACACTGTTTCAGCAACTGCTGTCACATCTCCAAGACCCACTTCATCATAAGTACAATCAATATCTGTCCCATCATACTTACAAAACTTGCCTGTGGTCATCGTTCCACCAACAAGTGTATCTGCTGCTGTCCAATTATCTGCTTGAGTTTTTGTGACTAATCCAAGACTTGCCCCCGCTGCCATCGAGCTAGCTGCACCAATGTTTAAAGTATGTGTATTAGCAGCTGAAGATATTATTGGAGACGCTGTCGCTGCTGTGTTAACAGCAAAAGTCTGAGTTGCACCTGTTTGACCTCCAAGTGTTGTCACACCTGTATTGTCTGTAATCGTTGTGTTACCTGCTGCTGTCAGCCGCCCATCAGTATCTACTGTAAATGTCGCCACCTCAGTTGCACTACCGTAAGAACCTGCAACAACTGAAGTACTCACTAATTCACTTGCATCTACCGAGTTAGGGGCGAGCGAGAGTTGAGTTAATGAATTATCAACAATCTCAGCATCATCAAGTGAATTAGAAGTAACATAAAGTTGGTCACCAACATTAATAGAAATCGTATCAGTCACATTCACTTGCAAGTCATTGGCATTCACTGTTAGTCCATCTCCTGCAACATCTCCTATATTAAGAGTCGTCACATCATTAGCGACACTACTGCTTATCCCAGCTCCCGCCGTAATACTCTGAACATTTGAAGTACATTCCCAATCTGTATCTGCAGCATTTCTTCTTAAAACTTCATATGCCGCACAATTCTTTGCCATGCTACCTCCAAATACAGAGATATCCTGACAATTGTTTCCATTTTCATCACAGATCTCAGGAGTCCAAACTTGAGCCGTCACCAAAGCATTACCTGAAACATGAAGCCTTTGAGTCGGATTTGTAACCCCAATTCCAACGTCACCACCAGCTTCAATAACCATTTTTTCTGTATTATTTGTTCCAAAAGTTAAATTAGCATTGAGATTATTAAAAAGATTCATATGATCGTTAGCAGCGGAATCAAATCCCAAATATCCCATGTTCGTCACACCATTGGCACGAGAAAATCTAAGGTAGTTATCTCCTGTTCCAGCAGTAGTATCTGACGTAATAATTTGAGCGGTACCTGAAACTTGAAGCTCTGATACAGGTGTCGCATCATTAATCCCAACACCCGTTG
>CAYGUN010000089.1:2439-9540 GCA_964353025.1 uncultured Bacteriovoracaceae bacterium | reverse complement strand
AATTTGAAAAAAAATTGGATCTGGATTTTTCATTTGGTATTAAAGGGCTTGCGCGTTTTAGGGCCAATGTTTTTCAGGCCAAGGGTGGAATTTCTGCCGTTTTTAGGACTATTCCAAGCCTTATTCCTGAGTTTGACTCACTAGGACTTCCTAATATTTTACTTGAGATGTGTGATGTTGCTAACGGTTTAATTCTTGTAACTGGTCCTACTGGTTCAGGTAAATCAACAACACTCGCTTCTATTATGGACAGGCTCAACCAAAAAGAAGCAGGGCATATTATCACATTAGAGGATCCTATTGAATTTGTTCACAATCATAAAAGCTGTATTGTCAATCAAAGAGAGGTTGGAAAAGATACTCTCACTTTTGCATCTGGATTAAAAAGTATGCTTCGCCAAGATCCTGATATTGTCTTAGTTGGTGAGTTAAGAGACGCTGAAACAGTTGAAGCGGCACTGACTATTGCAGAAACAGGTCACTTAGTTTTTGGAACTTTGCACACAAACTCATGTGTGCAAACGATTAATAGGGTTGTGAATATTTTCCCTGCTGATGAGCAAGACAGAGTTAGAACACTTCTCTCTTTTGTTCTTCAGGGTGTTGTTGCTCAACAACTTTTACCAAAGTCTTTTGAAAAAGGAAGAGTTTTATGTCAGGAAGTATTAAGACCAACTCCTGGTATTAGAAACCTAATAAGGGAAAACAAAATTCATCAACTGTACTCGCAAATGCAAGTTGGACAAGAAGAAAGTGGAATGTTTACAATGAATCAAAGTATTTTAAAAGCATTAGCTTCTGGACAAATAGATAATGATACAGCAATGGAGTATAGTACTATGCCTGAAGAATTAGCCAAAAAACTCGGACTCAAGAGTTAATATATGCCAAAGTTTCGATGGGAAGGTTTTAACACGGAAGGGAAAAAAGTACGAGGAAGTACCAGTGTTCCTTCTCGTCGTGATGTGAAAATGGTTATGAGACGCGAGGGGATTCGAATTGTTAAAGTTGAAAAACCTAGTATTTTTGAAGCCGATCTTGATCAACTCATGATTGATGCAGGATTAAAATCTCCGTTTGGAGTGAAAGAATTGGCCAAATTTACGAAACAACTATCAATTCTTCTAAGTTCAGGCGTTCCTATTTTAGAGTCATTTGAAATTCTTTATAAGCAGGAAAGAAATCCATTATTTAAAAATATAATTAAAAACATCTCCCTTGATGTAGGTGGGGGATCGATGCTAAATGAAGCCCTTAAGAAACAAAAAGGATTCGATAAGCTTTATACGTCCTTAGTTAAGGCGGGAGAATCAGCGGGTATTTTAGATGGTATTTTACAAAAATTATCAGAGTTCATGGATAAACAACAAAAAATTAGAGGACAAATTAAAGGTGCCTTAATGTATCCAACAATTGTTACTGTTGTTGGTATTGGTGTTGTCTATGGAATGATGATTTTTGTTGTTCCTCAATTTGTTTCCATGCTTGAAGAAGCGGGACAAGAATTACCATTTGTAACTCAAATGGTGATCGATATATCTGATTTTTTGCAAGCATGGACTGGACCTATGTTTCCTGTTTTTGCAATTCTCTTTTTCATGTTTAGCAGATGGAAAAAAGGGAGTGGAAAAGAAAGATGGGATTTAATTACTATGAAAATCCCTCTTTTTGGAGTTGTTATTATTAAAGGGAATCTAGCTTCTTTTACTAGGACGATGGCGACAATGATTAATGCAGGAGTTCCTTTATTAGAATGCTTAGATATTTGTCTTGATACGCTTGATAATACAAAAATAGCGAAAGATTTAAAGCAAGTTCAAGTGGCAATTACAGAAGGTAAAACAATGGCAGAGCCTCTGAAGAAAATTGAGTATTTTCCTGAGATGGTAGCTCAGATGGTAAAAGTTGGTGAGGCCACCGGTAGTCTGGACGAAATGCTAGTTCGCTGCGCTGATGTTTTTGAGGAAGAAGTAGATGAAGCATTAGGAAATGCCACTAAGATGATAGAGCCAATTATTCTTGTCGGTTTAGGGGGAGTTGTGGGTACAATCCTTATCGCAATGTACTTACCTATGTTTAAGGCCGCTGGTTAAGCATTGACACAATCAGTCCAAGCTGTTGAAAACACACATTTTTAAAACTTTTACTCACTATCTTGAAAATAATTTCGATAAGCTATGAGATAATAAAAGAAACATAAATATCAAATATCGCCATCTTAATTGGCTTTACTTGTATCTATGTTTTTAAAACTATTTTGCTTGTTATCTTAATTAACAAGTGAGGAGGAATTATGAAAACGTTAAACCAAAAAGGGTTTACGCTGGTAGAGCTAATGGTTGTTGTTGCGATCATTGGTATTCTTTCAGCTGTGGCCATCCCTAACTTTAAAAAGTATCAAGCGAAGTCAAAACAATCTGAAGCAAAGCTTCAAATATCATCAGTTTTTACTGCAGAGACAGCTTATTTTGCTGAATATGATGTTTATACAACTAATCTCTCTTTAGCTGGTTACGATCCCGGCACTACAGGTTATTATGCGGTTGGCTTTAATGGGGGAACTGAGGGAACAAGTGCATGGGCTGCAACTAAAGGTGCTGGAGGAACAGCAGCAGGTATTGGTGATATCGGTGGGGCTGGTACTGCAGCTGGAAATTCATTTGAAGCTGGTGCAGGTGGTAATATCTCAGCAAGTAACGCAAATATGGACCAATGGACAATTAATGAAAATAAAGTAATAACGAACAGTCAACCTGGTATTTAAACAACTATTATAAATCTACAAAAGATCTAGAGGGGTCCCTCTAGATCTTTCAATCTTTTGTCAATTTTTTGCTTAATATCTTTTGTTGGAGCTAATTTTCTTGCATAGTTAAGGAGCTCTTGAGCAAATTTGGCATCATCTTGTTCTTTTGCAGTTTGGGCCATTAGAGATTTAATAAAAAATGGAACCTTGGGATCATCTTTTATATTTAAGAAAATTGCATATGCCTTTTCAGGTTTCTTCAATTCAAAATAGTAGTGAAATAAAGCATAATATGAAAGATAAAAATCATTTGGGTATTGCTTTAAACCTCTATCGAAAATATCTTTTGCACCAGTTTTATCATCCTTAACAACAGATAGATAAAGCCCGCCGTAGGTATACGCTTCTTTGAATAAGGGATCCAGTTTTAAAATTGTATTAAATCTTAGATAGAGCCAGTTGTTCAAGTCACTTTTATTATAGTGCTCAAGATCCGATTCAATCATTGATTGAATCCAGAGAGTTGAGCTTATTAATCTTCTTAGGCCAACATGAAAGGTTAGTACCATCTCATCTTTAAAATTTAAAGCTGCTTCTTGCTTCGTAATTTTATGGATAGGTTTAACAGATAGAGAATGAATACTTCCTGCAATAATGAGAAAAATGAGTGAGCAAATAAGAAGATAGTATTTTGATATCGCCATTGATTTTAAATTATAATAAAATACAGGACAAATGATAAGCTTTGAAAACGTTTCTAAAATATTTAAACCTGATGCTTTTGGTCCACCTTTCCAAGCGTTAAAGGATCTCTCTTTTCAAATCCCTAAGAATACAATAACAGGTTTTCTCGGGGCCAATGGAGCAGGGAAATCTACATCAATGAAAATTATGATGGATTTTATTCGACCAACAAAAGGTGAAGTGATCTTCGATACTTGCCTTGGCCATAGTAGAGAAGAAATTTTTGCAAAGATAGGTTTTTTACCGGAGAGACCTTTTTTTTACCCAAACTTAAAAGGTAGAGATTTTTTATTCTATATGGGTTCTCTTGTAAATTTATCAAAAAGTACAATATCTTCAGGAATTACTAAATGGGCGCCTCTTTTTAAAATTGATTTTGCCCTAGACCGAAAAATCGGTACATATTCCAAAGGCATGCTTCAAAGAATTGGATTTTTAGCAACATTAATTCATAACCCAGATCTCATCATCCTAGATGAACCTTTGTCAGGGTTAGATCCCATTGGAAGAAAAGATCTTAAAGATATAATGCTAGAGGTTTTAAAAGAGGGCAAAACAGTTTTTTTTAGTAGTCATATAATTAGTGATGTTGAGGAAGTTTGCAAAGATGTTATTTTCTTAAATAGTGGAGTGGTTGAATTCAATGGAAGTATTGATGAACTTTTAAAGAAGCATCAGAGTAAAAAATATAAAATTATATTTAAGCATGAAAAGATATCTAGTGAATTTAAAAGTCAAATTTCCTTGAAGGGACATAATTTGTATGAAGCCATTATTGATTACTCAGAGAAAGGCGATTTTTTACAAAGGTTAATTACTCATAAAGCAGATATTATAAGCCTTGAAACGGAGAAAAAGTCTCTAGAAGAAATATTTTATAAGGTGAAAAGTGCATCAAATTAATACAGTTGCTTATTATACATTTAAAGATTTGTTTAAAAGTCGAATCTTAATGAATTCATTTTTCCTCGGTTGCTTTTTAGTCGCTATTTGTTATGTGGCAAAAGAATTTACCTATGGAACACCTGGTAGAATTGCAATTGATTTTGGATTAGGGGCCTTAACACTATCTTCGGTTGGGATCTCTATATTTTTAGGAGTAAATCTTATCTCTAGTGAGGTTGAAACGAAGACAATTTATATGTTAATTTCGAGACCGTTAACGAGGGTTAATTTTTTAATCGGAAAATTCATGGGCTTTATTTCAATTCTTTTTTTAAATATTGTCATTCTTTCTATTATGTCCTTAATCACATTTCAAATGTATGGAGGAGAAATAAATGCAATGATACTATGGAACGTTATTTTTATTTTCTTTGAATCCTGTTTGATCTTGTTTTTAGTTGTTTTATTTACTTTAAATACAAATAATACGGTTTCAGTCATTTCTGCTTTGGTTATGTATATAACTGGCCATGCGATGGATCCTCGAACCATCATGTATTTTGTGGAAGGCCGTCCTGGGCTTGAAAAACTAGTTAAGTTTTACCATTTTGTTCTGCCAGGATTTTATAAATTAAATATAAAAGACTTTGTTTTATATAAAGAAACCTTAGAGCTTGATTATCTAATCTCAACATTAGGCTATAGTATTACTTATTCTTTATTTTTATTCTTCTTAATCCTATTTGTATTTAATAGAAAAGATCTAGCTTAATGGAATTAGTTCTTAAAATTTATTGCAGTATTTTTGGTTTGCTTTTTGGAAGTCTTGCCAATGTTCTTATTTTAAGAATTCCGAAAAATGAAGACGTTGTTTTGAAATCTTCCCACTGCCCCAAATGTCAGGGGAAGATAAAATGGTATATGAATATACCTCTTTTAAGCTTCCTTTTTTTAAAGGGAAAATGTTTTTATTGTTCAAAAAAGATTTCTTGGCAGTACCCGCTAGTTGAATTTTCTATGGGATTAGTGGGATTTTATTTAGCACCACAGTATTTTTCTTTCGAAAATTCATTTTTATTTTTATTTTATTTTTTTACTGCATTTGGTTTTATTATTCATTTTATTGTTGATATCAGGCACCAAATATTACCAGATAGTATCAATCTTTTCTTGTTACTCACCGCGTTGCTTTACTCCATTTTAACCAAAGACTGGAAATTTTATACTTACGGTTTTGTGATTGGTTTTGGTGGGACTTATTTTATAACCTGGGCATTTTTTAAATTAAAAGGTCAGATAGGACTTGGTGGAGGGGATATCAAGCTTTTTGGTGTTCTTGGTATTTTGCTTGGTCCCTTTGGAATTACTCAAAATATTTTTGTAAGTTGTTTTCTTGGGTCCTTAATTGGTGTTGTTTTAATTATTTTCAAAAAGATGGGAAAGCAAACTCCAATGCCTTTTGGCCCCTTCATTCTACTAACAGCAAGTTGGCAATTATTTTTCCCTGAGAGCTTCAATTATGCACTTGGTTTAGTTTTTTCAAACTGAGTAAAATAATCAGGAACTAGTAAATCCTTGAAATGATAAAAATTTTCTAGGTATAATGGAACATAGTACTATGCCTTTAAGTTAGGTAGCCAAAAGATAGTAAAAGGATGAACTATTAAGTGAGTGCTCTGGATAAAATTCTGGCCCAGGTTATGCCTTCAACTGGAACTACAGTTGGGGTTGATATAGGGGCAGGTTATATAAAAGTCTGTGAGATAAAAGGTAATAAAGTTCAAAGCTTTAATATCGTCGCTCTTTCTGAAGCGGCCATCATCGAAGATGAAATCCAAAAAAGTGAAGAAGTTGTAGCGAAAATTAAATCATGTATTGAAGAATCTGGCACTAAGGGCAGAGATGTTGCAATGTCTTTACAAGGTCCCAACACTGTTATTAAAAGAATGCAAGTGCCTGAAGGTGATGATGAAGAAATTGAAGATCATATACTTTGGGAGTCAGAGCAATATATCCCTTTTGGGGCAGATGATTCTAATATAAGTTTTTTTGTCGTTGGATCAAATGAAGGTGGCGGTAAAGATGTTCTTCTTAGTGCTGCTAGAGAGGATACAATACTTTCGTTTGAAAGAACGGTATCAGATGCAGGGTATCTACCCAAGATTATAGAACTTTCATGTATCTCACTTTCTAATATTTTTGAATATTGCTATGACGATATAGCGAATGAAGTAGGAGCGAGTTATTGTTTAATAGATTTTGGGGCGCAAACCACAAATGTTGTTATCTATAAAAATCATGGCCCTATTTTTAGCAAAGAAATTGCCATTGGTGGAGTTCTTGTTACGGAGGAAATCCAAAGACAGATGGGAGTTAGCTATGAAGAAGCTGAAGATCTAAAAATTCATGGGGATGCATCAGGAAATTTACCAGAAGAAATTATGGGAATTATAGAAGAGCATTGCCAGGTTATTTTTGAAGATGTGAAAAAATCTTTAAATTTTTTTCTATCAGGTTCAAGTGATAGTAAGCTTTCTTTATGTTTAATCACAGGTGGAAATTCTCGCCTTCCTGATCTGAAAGATGGATTAGAAGAGCTTTTGGGAATCAAAGTAGATTTCTTTGATCCACTTCGAAAATTGAAGATGGATTCAAGTTTTAGTGATTATGAAAAAGAGCAAATGAAATTCATGGGTGTAATTGCTGCGGGATTATCCCTTAGGACA
>CAYGUN010000089.1:0-2339 GCA_964353025.1 uncultured Bacteriovoracaceae bacterium | reverse complement strand
TTGTTAAAAGTATTATCAAAACAAGAAAAACGCCATTAAATATTCTTGTTTATATCGCCAAAAATATTCCAGAAGATCTATGGGTTAGCAAATTGGAGATAAGCCAAGATAAATTTACTATAGAGGGTAAATCATTGAGCTTTCAAAGTGTAGGGAAGTTTATGGGAGCTTTACGCGCCTCTATATTTTTTAAAAAAGATTTAAGAATGTCATCCACTAAAGCAGAAGAAAATAAAGAAACAGGTGTTAGACTTGAAACATTTGGCGTAACAGCAAGTATTTCGAGGTTTGAATGAAGAAGCTTTCTAAGAACTTACATCTAGCGGTTGCTGCACTTTTTTTAGTGCAAATTTTCTTTATGTATAAAGTCCATATAACAATGAAAGATCAGTTAATATCAAGTTCTCAAAATATAAAAACAAAAATAACTCTCAATAAGAAAAAGCTTAAAGAGTTAATGGTCTTTGAAGCAAACTTGGAAGACTCGAAAAAAAGAGTCAAGGAAGTGGCTTCCAAAATTGAACTTGTTCAAAGACAACTTCCTAGTGCAATCAGCGATACGGAGGTTCTTGATTTTATTTCAACTGAATCAAGTAATATAAATATTCAGGATTCAATTTTGCAACCCAAGGAAGAAGAGTTAAATGGTTTTTATTTTGCGAAAAAATATAAATTCGAAGGCACGGGGACCTTCCTGCAGTTTGTTGTGCTTTTTGAGCAAATTTATACAACAGAGAGACTTTTCAATATTGATGAAGTGACCTTTAGTCAAACCGATGAGTTATTTCAAAAAGGCCGTTTTCATTTAATTAACATGAATACTACGATAGAGTCATTTCGCTATAATACTGACTACAAAGAAAGTACGGGCATTGATGAAATTGAAAGTAAATACTCCAAGTCTGATAACAAAGCAGGAAACAAAAAAGGTAAAAAGAAATAAGTATTATGTCTAAATTAATCTTTGTATTCATTTTTATAATAAGTACTGTTCATTCAGCACCGAATAAAGCAGGTTCTTATATTGAAAGTAAGTCTAAAATTAAAAATCCATTTGAATTAAGAGATCCTTTCAAACCACCACTTATTCGTTCTAAGAAAATAGCGAAAACGAGTACGGGTGCTTATCGGGATGGTGTTTATACCAATTTGCTACCTCATCAAAGCCTTGAAATTGGAAATTTTAAGATAGTTGGAATTATTGTAGGCCCAGAAAGGCGTGCAATGGCAAAGTTTTTAAAGACCCCAGCAACAGGAAAAGATAAAACCGAACCCACTTTTGTTTTAAAAGAGGGAATGAAAATAGGTCAAGAGAAAGCTGAGTTAAAAGCTATTCTACCAGGCGGTGTTGTCTTTGTTGAGAAAATTACTAATGTATACGGTCAAGACGAATATTTAGAAACAGTTATCCCAATTTCTCAAGAATAATGTTATAATTTCAGAGAGATAACATCCATTGATGGAGCAAAAATGAAAAAAGGATTTTTTCAAAAACTATGGGTAGTTTTTTTAGGGTTGTTTTTTTCACAATCCTTATTAGCTAATTCAGTTCAAAATGTAGAGTTTTACCAGTCAGGTGATACTAGTTATATTGAAATCAAACTTGATGAAGAAGCTTGGGCCGAAAGATTTCATGTAACAGATGATAAACAAATCATTTTAGATATAAAAGATGTGAAAGCTCCTTTGCAGGTGCTAAGAGGTGTTGATACTTCAGAATTTAGTGGTTCAACAGTTTATTTTTCAGGTTATAAAAAACCAGGAACTGAAAATGATGTTAGATTTGCCATTCAACTTAGAGATAATGTTCGTTCTAAATTAACGAGAAAAGATAATAAAATCATTCTTGCAATAGAAAATAGATTTGGTGTTTTTAATCAAGCAGAAGTAAGAGCAGCTGATTTAGAAAATCCAATTGCAGAATTAGCAGAGTCCCAATCAGATACAAACTTAAATGTCCCAAAATCAAATGATATCATTGATATTCTTGAGAACTTAACCATGTCTGGCCCTAAAAAATATGTGGGTAAAAAGATTTCTATTAATGTTAAAAATATTAAAGTCACAGATATTTTAAAAATGCTGGCAGACACCTCTGGTTTTAACGTTATTATTGATGAAGAAATTGGCAAGGCCCCACCTTTAACACTTACTTTTACCAATATTCCTTGGGACCAGGCACTTGATACGGTATTAAATTTAAGTGGCTTAGTGGCAAAGAAGAATGAAAATATTCTCATGGTCACAACTTATGAAAAGGCAGTTGCTGAGAAAGAGAAAAAATTAGAAAACGAAAAGAAAATTGCAGAAAAAGAACCTTTAGTTACCAAAATATTTCC
>CAYGUN010000088.1:0-9564 GCA_964353025.1 uncultured Bacteriovoracaceae bacterium | reverse complement strand
TGCTATCCACTTGGCCCGCATACTCAAGGGCAATCAGTCCCCCTTGGCTTCTGCCGGCGACAAAAGTCTTAAGCCCGGGACTCATGATTTGAGAAATTAAATGGATATGCTCGACCACTTTCATAACAGCATCGGGGTTACCAAATTCAAAAGGAGTTTCCTTACCCATACCAAGATAGGGCATGTCTGCCGCGAAAACTTTTAAGCGAAACTTACTCTCATCTCCTGCAATAGTATTGAGTATATTTTTTCCGGCCCCTTTCTTTTTCCCGGCAAAAGTTCCCGCTACGTCTAACATGCTACTCACATCCGATGCTGTTGAACCAGTACCAGGCAGAAGAATCAGGTTGGCAAAATATTTCTCACCTGCTTGAGCATTGGCTTCATAAGTTGGTATATAAAAGCCAGTTAGGGCCTTAGGCAAGAGGTAGCGATTAAAAGGCATAGGCTGCCCATTTCGAAGCACAGGAGTTTCTTTATCTAAAACAAGAAAACCCCTATCGATTAAATCTGACGTTGTGAGTTCACCCAGATTTTCTTTTAGATAAACATTGGCATTATGTAGTTCAAGATAGAGTTCTACCTTCTTGGCATCATTGGGAATATAGTCACTTATATTTAAGAAATGAGGGTTACAATCTCCCGTAGCGCGTGCCTGGGTGGAAAGCAAGCTTAGACAGAATAAAAAAAGGCCCCATATTTTCATAGAGGGCCAACATATAACACCGAATAGTCTTTTTCGATGAAAACAGTACTATTTTGAAATAATTATCACTTATTCAGCAGAAGCTTCTTCAGCAACTGGCTCTGCAGCAGCTGGTTTTGGAGCAGGTGCTTTTACTAGACCTTCAGCAACGAGAATCTTGATCTTCTCATCAGCGTTAACCCATTTTTTTTGAGCATTCTTAACAGCAAAACGCCCTGATTTCTTCTTATAAACTGTGTACTCTTTAGCTTTTTTTACAACTTCCATTTTTATCTCCTTAAGTAGTCATCTGGTTATAGCAAATCTAACTTAGTCCATCAATGCACAATTCTTCTTTGCCAGAAGCTAAATTCTTAGGTACCTCTTTTAGACGAGTTTATCAGGAAACCAGGGGAAATCTGCATGAAATTTATCGTTTTGGGACTTTTACTACCTGTTTGCGCATCCGCTAAGACGCTCTATATTTGCGATATGGAAATTCTCTCTCGTGACTACTCAAAAATGTCCACTGAGTATATTAAGCTGAAAGTAGAAAAAAAATGGCTTTTTAGGGCCAAGTCTGAGGCCATATTTGAATTCATCACTGTTTGGGGTAGTTCACAAAGACAGCTTCTCACCAAGAAGGCCCGCCGCTTTCGCTTTTTCGGAAAGGAGACCCTTAAAGTAAAAGCTGAAAAAGGCGGTATTAAATCTGCCGAGGACTTTTCACTTAAGCTTAAGTTTAATACTAAAAATGTTCAAGAAATTGAAGGTTACCAAGCAGTTACTGGCATTAAAGGAGTGGTCAGACTTCAAGATATTATTAATGAAGATGATATTGAGACTTTTGATATCGTGGAAGAAAATAGCGTTTGCTACCTTAATCCCACTGAAGATACTGCAGCTGAGTAATTTCCCAGTGCTGAGTGCCTGATGGAGTTTTGATAACCACTTCATCTCCCACTTCTCGTCCCATCAAAGCCTTGCCTATGGGACTTAGATAACTAATTTTATTTTCTTTGGTTTCAATCTCATCCACTCCCACAATGGTATAGGTTTTCTCACTCTCCCCATTATCAATAGTGACCGTTGCTCCAAATAAAACTCTATTAGGATTTGATTTAAGATAATCCACTATTTCACTGGCCTCAAGCCTCTTGCTTAAAAAGCGCATACGCCTATCTATTTCACGCAGTCTTTTCTTACCATAGATATAATCCGAATTCTCACTACGATCTCCATTGCCCGCGGCCCAAGTAATGATCTCACAAGTCTTGGGGCGTTCGACTTTGGCCAAGTTTTCATACTCAGCGGCAAGTTTGTTAAAACCATTTTGGGAAATATAGTTTTTAAGGGATTTCATTATTGAAACAGGGCCAACAGCTCCGGGGCATTTTCTCTTTTATCCCCTTTGGTTGAAATAGTCCGTCTGACATCAAACTTATCAATTTTCGCCCGCTCATACTCTTTCAAAGTAAAAGGAGTTTCATGGTTTGAAATAAGCACAGGAATATCTCTATCGGCCACCAGCTCTGCCACTCGAGCAAGCCTGGTCTGCATTTTCATATCAAATCCACCTTCAGAATATGAGGTAAAGCTCGCACTCTTTGAAAGTGGTACATAAGGAGGATCACAATAAATCACATCGCCTATTTTGGCTTCAAGCATAACTTGTTCAAAGTCTGCCACCATAAAAACAGCGTTACGGGCCTTTTGATAAAACTCACGCATTTCAACTGCAGGGAAGTATGGTTTTTTATAACGGCCAAAAGGAGTATTAAAGCCCCCCTTCTTGTTATAGCGGCAAAGACCATTATAACAATGGCGATTTAAATAAATAAAAAGAGCACTCTTTAATGTCTTATCTGTTGCTGTATTGAAAAGAGTTCTCAATTCATAGAATTTTTCTTCCGTATTATTTTCTTCACTAAAAAAACTTTGAGCATAATCGATAAATTCTTCTTTTTTATTCTGCAAAGTTTTGAAGGTATTAATGAGATCAGCATTGGTATCTGCTAAAAGATACTCTTCGTAATCTGAATTTAAAAACAAAGCACCCGTTCCCACGAAAGGCTCTATAAGTCTTCTACCCTGTGGTAAAATCTCTTTGATGCGAGAAACACTGCGGTATTTATTTCCGGCCCATTTTAAAAAAGGTTTCATTGATTTTTCCCCTGACAGACACTACTCCACTAGGGCCTCTTTTGTAAATAATGACACTTGTTGCTAGTTATGAGATTTTATTCAAATGAAACTTTTCCTACTCTTAAGTGCTTTTTGTTTAAGCTCAACGGCACAAATTACGCGCTCAACCTTAGATGAAAATCCCCCTTTGATTGAGTTCGGAGTTGGTCTAATTACTCTGTCGATGCCTGATTACCCAGGCGCTGAGCGCTCTCAGACCTATACCTTCCCTTTTCCTACAGTGCTTTATCGAGGGGATATCTTAAGGGCCGATCAAGAAGGTGGGGCCAGGGCCCGCTTTATTCAACATCCTGATTATGAATTAAGCTTTAGTGGAAGCCTAACCTTCTCTTCCAAATCAAGTGAAAACCCTGCTCGTATGGGAATGCCCGATCTGGATGGCCTGGGTGAATTTGGGCCAAGCCTTATCTGGAGAATCAAAAAGGCCAGCAAGGAAAACCTGTGGAAAATCAATCTCTCCATTCCTCTGCGCTACGCGGTCTCTACTGACTTCTCTCAAGTGGATGGCAGAGGTTTTGTTTTTAATCCCTTTCTTTTTGCCTTTAGAGAAAAATTCTTGCACCCCAATCTTATTCTCTTCGCTGGAATTGATACCCGTTTTGCAACAGAGTCTTATATGGACTACTACTATCAAGTGGATCCTCAGTATGTGACAAGCTCTCGTCCCTACTACGATGCTCAAGGTGGCTACTTGCAATCATCTACTTTGATAGGATTGTCCTACCGTTTGAAAAAACACACTCTCTTCACTGGATTTCAATACCTCGATTTGCATGGGTCAAGAAATGAGGACTCTCCCTTATTGGTTAAGAAGTCTCAGACCTCTTGGGTCCTGGGCTACACCTTCTGGTTTTATGAATCAGATTATATTGGAAGTCGTTACTGAAAATATTTATTAGGAGTCTTACAAGACTTTAAATAATAAAGGGCCCGCAAAATATCTTTTTGATGATCTGTTAAATCCCCGTGCTTACCAAGTCTTTCTTCACGTTGAAGCTTGATATAACTAAGCAAGATGGCAGCGGCCACCGAAATATTAAAACTTTGAGAAAAACCCGATGTAGGAATAATACAATTTTTATCACAAGCAGCTAAGAGCTCTTCACTAACGCCATCTTTTTCATTGCCCAGACAAATAACGGTTGGAATAGTGAAATCAATTTCTGTCATGGGAACGGAATCAGCCGTTAAGGCCGTGCCCACCATTTGATAACCTTCTGCTTTAATGGCCTTAATGCAATCAGCGGCATTAGACCACTTTCTCTGCTCCACCCATTTATGAGCACCATTAGTGACTCTGGATGAAATTTTAATTTTTTCTGATTCGATAACATCAAGCTTCTGAAATCCCAGATTTTCCATAGAACGAATAACAGCGGCCACATTTCCTGTATCACAGATTTTTTCAGTGACGACACCCACATTAAAAGTTCTGCCATCTAAAACTCTATCAATTTTCTGCTTTCTCTCATCTGTGGTAAAAGGAGTCAGCATATCCAAAATTTGTTGATAGTGGACACTCTTGCCTTCGATTTGAATATTTTCTGTATAAGGAAACATAGGAATCTTTCTACATTTTCGTGGCACTTTTCGTCAATAAGCTTTGTGGCCCACAGCGTGAAGAATGTTGAAATAACGCGAAATATTATCTAATACCTTTGATACAATTCATCGAAGGAGAGGTTTTATGTTAAAGATATTACTGTTTAGCGTGTTACCACATACACTCATGAGCTTTTCACCAATCTCCTGCCAATAGATATTCAAGGTCAAGCTTTGAGATTGAACAGATAGTTTGTAATTTCTAATGGGAGAGATAGTTTTTTAATACATACTCATAGTTGATCCGGTTCTTTGGATTAAAAGTATCTTTAGCAATCCTATATAAACTTTGAAACTTTCTATTCTTTTTTAAATAAGCTTTTAAGTCAGAAAGAACCTGATTGTTGCCTTCAGTTCTAAATTTGAGCTCAGGACAGGTTTTTAAAATATATTCAGTTGATTTTAGATATTTAGATGGATTGGGAGTGAATGCAAATTTTTGAGGCTTGCTTATCCAAGGCTTGAGAAGTTCCCAGTTCTGTGAATTGAGGGGGTGGTTCTTAAGTAACAAAGTAAATATACCAAGCCATTTAGGATTATATCTTTTTAGCTTGAGCACTCTTCTAAGTTTTGACGGACTAATAAATGGTGCAAATAAATTTAGCCAGTTGAGAAAGCATTGGGTCGTACGAGAGTCAACTTCCATATATTTTGTGGCATCTGCTATAAACTCTTCAATATCAATATATCTCTTAAGAGGATCTTGAATCCCGAGGTTGCCACCAAAATAGATTAGCTTATTAAGAAAGTCCTGAAAATCATCGGATAGCATTGCTTAACTCCAGGGAGATTTCTTGAACTCTATTTTCAAAATCCAATTTGAATTTATCAATTTCTGGAGTATGCCGTTCTCTTAGAAACTTTATTGCATCTTCTAGCTCCTTTTGCGTCGTGGCCAATGATTTAATATCATCTTTATCTTTTGGGTCAGTGCTACCTCGATAGAAGAAAGCAGCAACTTTAAGGTAAATAAGGTCGATTCTTGAAATATAGTTGAGTTTGATATTTGAGTATCGATTGTCGTTATTTATGCGAGATTCAAAACCTTCGGGCATAATTAAGTTTTCGGCCTGGTCATTGAGCCATCTTGGGAGTCCATATTTTCTAGCGATGACTTCTATTTGTTTTAAAACATTGTGATCTTCGATTGGTTTAATTGTATCAATGTCCATTGTCATGCGGTTACTTAAACCATGAAGGTGAATTGCAAAAGCACCAATGATAATAAGTTCGATATAAATATCTTCTGTTTCAAGCCAGTCATTGAGTTCGGACAAAGGTTTATGAAGGTTGCTTCCCATAGTTATATTATATAACCAGCAACTCTTTAAGTCAATGTTTTTTATTGGAAACTGACAAAACTTTGAATTAAGTAGAATACTGCTTTTGGTAACTCATGGTAAGTTGTAGAACTTTTAAATCTACTTAAATAATCTTTGTAAATACCCTAAATTATATCCATAACACTTAAATAGAAAGGCCCGTGGCCGCCTTTATCCGGCAGAATTTGAACCCCATACTCAGTCGCCTCGCCAATAGGAAGCTCCATTTTAGCTATCTTGAATTGCCCCTCTCTTTTCTTAAGGGCCTTTTTAATCACATCATCATTTTCATAAGGACTAATAGAGCAGGTGGAATAAACCACTCTTCCCCCAGCTTTCGTAATATCAATGGCCGCGGCCAGCAGAGCAAATTGTAATTTGGCCAGACGTTTGGTACGCCCCTCACTCCAATCTTTCATGAGCTCGCCCTTTTCTAAAAAGTGACGCTCTGATGAGCAAGGAGCATCTAATAATGTCTTATCAAAGACCTTTTTTTCATAAGTCCCCCACTTCGTGGCATCTCGCTTGGTATACTGAATCCTCTCTTTCATCTTTGCGGGAAGGTAGTCTTGCATAATTTTTTTAAGCCGCTGTAACCTCTCATGAGAGAGATCATTACAAGTTAGGGACTCTGGCCTCTCACCCATTATCATCAAACTTTTTCCACCAGGGGCCGCACAAAGATCAACAACTTTGTCCTCTTGAGCAATTTCTAAAGCAGCAATGGGAAGAGTAGAAGCATAATCGAGTAAATAGTAATTTTTAAGTTTATCTATTAGTTCAGGAGTATCCCAATTTTCAGCTTGAAAAAGATGAGGGGCCAATTGGGTACCTTTTTTTTCTTGGTCGACGAACGGATTATAATAGGCCACATACTTTTTTTGCCCAAAAAGTGCAGCTTTCAATTGTGGCCAGCGCTCTCCATAGATCTCTCCATAGAAGTCATTAAAGGCCTGTTCTCCTTTTAATCTTTTCATGGGCCAAACCTAGCATAGATAAAACTAAATGAGGATAGAATGCTATAGCAATTTAGTCTAAATTATAGAAAGTCATGGCCTGATATACTTCACCATTGTATTCTATCTCCATAGAAAAATGATGAAAGGGGACTAAAATGAAGCTTATATTAGTGATGGCCATGATGATGTTAGTCAGTTGTTTTGAAAAAGAGCAAACGATTGCCTTAGATATCTCCAGTCTTAAAAAGATAGATATTGAGTTAAAAAAAGGAACCCTGGTTATTACCAAGTCTCTAGATAAAACAGAATTCACCTGTAAAAAAGGCTCTTTCAATTTAGATAAAGAAAAAAATATATTAAAAACTAGTGATGATCTTATAGATTGTGTGCTTCGATTTAATAACGCCAATGTCTCTCTTATGATGGATGAAGGAAATGTCACAGTTGATGATATTGATGGAAACGTAAGTATTAAGGCCAATGTTTTAAACCTCTATACCTTCAAAGAAGATTTAACACCCAAAATGGCCTATGTTTTCCCTAAAGATAGAAAATTCTTCTTTGCCCAAGAATTTATGGATTACTTCTATACTGAAAGAAGTCCCGAACATAATAATATTATTATTGATGCTGATAAAGGTTATGCTCAGCTAGTTGATCCTAAAAAGCTGGAAAAATAGCGAGTTGTCCCAGTGTTAGATTTCTAACACTCCCCTAAGTAATTTCTACAAGTCCGGTGTTACCAAACATCTCCCCGGGTTACTATAAGTCAAATTTAATCAAGGTAGGTTTCGTGAAACGTGTGTTTTGCTTACTGCAAATTTTTCTTTTTGTCTTCGTCACTTCTTGTTCTAAAAAGAATAATGAAACTCCTATTATTAAAGGTCGAATCTCTAATTCAAACCCTATTATTAAATTAGAGGAAGTTGAGCTCTCAAGTGAGCAAAATCCTGAAGTCTTAGAAGAAGCAAGCCAATTCATCCTTGAAAAAAGTAATGAGCTCTATACCCGCTCCCCAGTTGTTAAATCAATCTCATGCCCTGTTATGTCACTTAAGCATGCTGATATTCTAAATAAAATAAACCTCATCAAATCATCTGTGGGAAAAAAATGTTCCAGCAACGCTGAGCTGCTTAACAACTTTATGAGTGCAGCTGCAGGGTTATCCCTCATGTCAGGTGGAGGCGAAATTGGTTTTGGTAACCTTTCATTCACTAAAGCACTTTCTGAAAATATTGATTTAAGTGGACTACTGATAGGATTAAGTTATTTAACTAACAAAAAAGAATGTATCGATGAATTAGCAGAGAAAGGTGGAGCTCTTAATGCCATCGCAGAACTTGCTCTACAAGTTTCTCAACTAGGACTACTATTTCCACGAAATGAAGGCGGCGGCTATGGAACAGTGGGAGCAGTCCTTTCAACTGGAGGACTTATCTTTGGTGTTCTGACCACTCTCATAAGCCAAGTACTCACGGGCCACTATGACTGGAAGCTTGAAAAAGATAGAACTGCTTTTATGAATCTTAATTGCGCTTATTTTGAACTTCGAAAACAAATTCAAGACTCAGGACTACAACAACATAATGAAGATTATAGCCAAGAAAAAATTGGTCTCTATTCTGACGCCCTTTCTAAAATAGAGCATTTTTCCACGAAGCTAGAAAAAGAAAGAGACGTTATTTTTAAAAGTTTTGATAAGAAAAAAGAAGCTTATATTGGCTCTCAATTAAGTCACGAAAAACAAGAGCTTTATCACTCTTTAAATAAGTTACAGCAGGTTTTAAAACCACAAGAAGTTGTGACTAAAAATGAAAAAAGAAAACTTTTATACGAGTTTGCAAAATCTAGTCCAGAGATTCAAAACTCCCTTCGCCAATATGCTCAGAATGCTCAAAAGACATCGCGTTCGGCCAATCTCGATTTCATGGCAAAGATTAACCGCATTAGTAGTTATTCTTCAGATGAGATAATCGCAACTCAAAAGCAAACAGACTTAGAAAAAATTGAGAACTACTATTCAACTGATGGTGAGGATTTTCTTGACCTGAAATCAAGTTTTGCCACCCATACTCAACGAATCTTAGATGATATTGCTGGCGATTATCTCGCTTCAGAAAATGAGTGGAAGAGTATTAAACTGGCAAACGGAACCAACGGTGATATGTATGACTCTCTGAAAGAAGAGTATGCCATCGCTAAAGAAGATTTAACTAACCTCAAAAACTATTATAAGTCTCAAATTGTGATTCTAGAGTCATTTCTTAATAAAGAAAATTATGTTTTTCATGACGATGGAGATTTAAACTCATTTAATATTAGACTGCTACAAGACCAGATAAATAGTATTCTTTACGGCAGAGAGGCCCGTAGGTTTTTAAAATTTATTACCAATAATACTAAAGAAAGACTTAATGATTTTTTAAGTTATCTCAATTCTACTCAGATACGCTTAGAAGAGAAATTCCTGGATAGAGAGAAAAGTGCCAGAAAAATTAACTCTTGTAATGCTGCTGTTAAATTAGAAGATACTTATCTTTTGGCCCAAGAAGCGGCAGAAGTCGGAAGTGATTTTATTTTTACCAATTTGCATATTTTTTATCCACCATCAGATACTAGAAAGAAATTTCTTATTTTCAAGTTTGGTGAAAACCATCAATCTGCTATTTATCGTCATGTGCAAACGGTTCTCTTTGTCAATAAAGACAGATATGGTGTTGGTTTCAAAAACAATGAACTCAAAGATGCCAAGGCCTTCATGGGACAAAAAGATACCTTAGGCTTTCAAATT